>CADBSQ010000030.1 GCA_902797415.1 uncultured Erysipelotrichaceae bacterium
AAGGAGATTTAAATGTCTTCTGGTGGGCGGAGCCCTTTACTATTCACACCAGCTGAGCTGGTGGTTTTAAATGGAAAACTGACGTTTTCCATAATATAAAAAATCGAACCATATTGTTCGATTTTTTGCATGAGTTAAACTTGGTTTGCATTACCTCCAAAAGTCCAGCCTGCACCAATTATGATTACAAGTAATATAAATAAAACTATCCAAAGTGCAGCATTAAAACCATATCCTCCTGTAGTATAACCGGCAAAACCAGTGTTATAACAAGGACTACTTGGCATACTCATGCCACCATTATAGCCGTAATAATACATATTAACCTCCTATTCTCTTTATATTTTATGGTTATAATTTTTTTTTGTTAATATGTGAGTAATAATTAAAATACCAGGAATAATTAAAAGTAGAGGCAATAAAACGATTAAACAGGAGGTTATATGAAAAAAAATTATTTATTTTTAATATTGTGCATGATTTTAATAAACATAGGACTTGTTAATGCGGAGGAATTAAACATAAATCCAACAAACTATTATTTTCATAGATTAAGTCCAAATGATGACTTTAGTGATAGGTATAAAAATTACGATATAAATGGTAATACTGCTTACTGTATAGAACCGGGTTTACATGAAGGACAGACTTATAAAGTAGGTTCTTGGGAAAATGTAAATCTAAGTGATGATGTGAAGGAAAAAATTAAACTATATTCGTATTATGGTTATGACTACAGTGGACATAAAACAACCAAATATAGAGCAGCAACACAGTCTTTGATTTGGAAAAGTATAATGGGAACAGGCTCTACCGTTACGTTTTCATCAGAACTTTTTGGCAGGGGGACTATATGGGATGTTAAAGATGAAGAAAACAAAATAAATGAGTTAGTTTTAAATCATAAAAAAGTTCCAGAATTTGATCTAAGTGACTTTTACTATGTAGGTGAAAAAATAGCTTTAAAAGATAAAAATGAAGTATTAAAAAGCTTTAATGTGGAAACAGAAGCAGAAAGTAGTGTTAGAGGTAGCACGCTATATATAACACCTCAAAAAACAGGTAAATTAACGGTTACTTTTAAGAAAATAATGGATTATAAAAATAATTACATCATATATGAGTCTAATGGATATCAAACAATGTTTAGCCCTGGTAATATAGATGATGTAATAAATAAAATTGAACTTAATATTAAAGGTGGAACTATTACAATTAATAAAACTGATGAAGATAAGAAACCTTTAAGTAATGTGGAGTTTTCTCTTTATGCTAATGAACAGATTGGTACATTTAAAAAAGGTGATTTGGTATATAGTGGTAAAACTAATGATTTAGGTATTTTAATTATTAATGATTTATTTCCAGGAGAATATATTCTTAAAGAGATAAAATGTCCTGAAGGATATATTAAAGATGAAAAAGACCATACTATCAAATTGAAAGTTAAAGACAATGAACTTAATTATAAAATTGATTTGGTTAATAAGAAAGAAAAGAAAATCGTATTAAAAGATGTACCTAAAACAAGTCTTAACTTTATAGAATATCTACTAATGAGGGTTGGATTAATATGAAAAAGATTTTAATTTTAATATTGGTATTATTGTCTTTTTCAGGATGCACAGCTAAAAAGCAAGTGCCTATTGTTGCACATAAAAATATTAGTGTTAACAATGATTACAAGAACGTTAGTTTAGCTAAAAAGAAAGAAACTAATGAGGAAAAAATATTATTAACTTTGGAGATTCCTAAGATTAACTTAAAAAGAGGTATTTATTATATTGATAGTGAGAAAAACAGTGTTGATTATAATATTGAATTACTAAAGGAATCTACATTACCTGGTAGTGGTGTATCGCATTTGTTTTTTGCCGCTCATAGAGGAAATAGTAAAGTGTCATTTTTTGAAAATTTAAACAAATTAGAAGAAGGAGATATAGTAAGAGTTTATTACAATAATAATATTTTTTCTTACAAAATTTCGCATTCTTTTATTACTGATAAAGATGGGACAATAAGTGTGAGTCTTGATGAACAAAAAGACTCCATTGGATTAATTACGTGTGTAAAGGAAAAAAAAGATAAACAAATTGTTTATATTGGTTATAAAATCTAGGATTAAAAGGGATTTTGTGTTAGAATAATCTTAGAGGAGACGAGTATGAAAAAACCAAATGTAATATTTATGGGAAGCAGTGAAATATCTGTTAAACCATTAATGGAATTAATAAATAATTATAATGTAATCGCTGTAGTTACACAAAAAGATGCACCTGTTGGTAGAAAAAAAATACTAACGCCAACACCAGTTAAGGTAGTAGCTACATCAAATAATATTAAAGTGTTTACGCCAGCAAATATTAAAAAGGAATATACCGATATACTTAGTTTAGATCCTGATGTTATTGTAACTTGTTCTTATGGTCAAATAATCCCTAAAGAAATTATTGATTATCCAAAATATGGATGTATTAATATTCATGCATCTCTTCTTCCAAAGTATAGAGGGGGAGCTCCTATCCAAAGAGCTATTATGAATGATGAAGCTTTTAGTGGTGTTACCATAATGTATATGGATGAACACATGGATACAGGAGATATGATATGCTCAGAAAAAATTAAAATAGAAGATACTGATAATTTATCAACACTAAGTGATAAGATATCATCTGTAGGAAGTAATCTTATTATCGAAACAATTAACAATATAATTAATGGAAAAACAATAAGAACTAAACAAAATGATGAGGAAGCAACATATGCTCCTATAATCAAAAAAGATGATGAATTGCTAAACTTTGATAAAACTGCAAGAGAGGTATTTAATAAAATAAGAGCAATTAATCCTAATCCAGGTTCATATTTTAAACTTAATAATAAAATAATAAAAGTATATGAATCAAAAGTTTTGGATAAAGAAAGTACATCACCTGGATTAATAACTAACATAAGTAAAGAGGGCATAGAAATCGATTGTGCAGATAAAAAAATACTTATAACAAAAATTAAACCAGAGGGGAAAAAGATAATGCTTGTAAAAGATTATATAAATGGAATAAAAAAGGAAAACTTTATAGGAAAGTGTATAGACAAGTGATTAACAAAAAAAATATACCCATAATAACCATATTAATAATATGTCTCATTTTTATGGCGTGTTCCTTTTATAATCATAAACAAACTTTACCTACTAAAAAAGAAGAGATTGTAAAGAATGATTCAAAAAGTCTTTTCGAAAAAGAAGAATACATTTTAAATGGTAATTATAATTATAAATTCGAAATCAATGATAATAAAAAAGTAACATATAAAGGCTCATATAATAATGGTGAAACAAAAGGTAAATATATAAGTTCAGATAAAAATTATAATTATATTATTACAAATAAAAACGTTTATATTATTAAAGAAAATGGAAAAGAACCATATAAAGATTTATACTCAAATCTTGATTATAGATTATTTGATTTTGAAAGCATATTTCACGCTATCAAAGAAAAAAACTATATAAAAAAAATAGAAAATAATAAAGTAGTATATACGTATGACTATTTAGATTATAAGTTAAGTATTATTACAGACAAAGAAAGTATTTTAAAAATTATATTTAAAAAAGATAATGTAACCTATGATTTTAGTTTTGTTAGGAAGTGAAACAATTGAAATATAAAATTAAAGACAACTATTATTTTAGATTTGGTTTAATGCTTTTTATTACTTTTTCTTGTTTAATAGTATTTTACTTTTTGTTATTAAAATTTGATTTGTGGTGTAAAGGTATACTTAAGATTATAAAGATTTTATCGCCTATATGGTTGGGATTATTATTTGCATATCTTATGAATCCATTTGTTAAATTAATTGAAGATGTGATATTAAAAAAAGTTAAAGTATCTTTTAAATTAAAAAGACTTACAAGCATTACGACTACTATTTTAGTTCTTGGTTTAATGATTTTACTTTTCATTAAGTTTGTTGTTCCGTCACTTTTCTCTAGCGTTCAAATGATAGTTAAAAATCTCCCTGAGTACAATGAACATATATATAATCTTGTAGATGATCATTTTGAATTAAGTAGAAAAGATTTTGATAGGGTAGTAACTAAAATAACTAACTATATAAATGAGAAGGAAATTAATACTAATAGGATAATGAATAACATTGCTAGTGCATCAATTAGCTTTGTAGGAGCTCTGGTTAATGTAACAATAGGTATTATAGTTGCCGTATATCTTTTATATGATAAAGAAGAATTTAAACGTAATACAAAAGCTATTTTGAAGGCTAGTCTTTCTAAAAAAGCTTATCAAAGTACTATGGATACATTAGTGTATGCAGATAAAATATTTGGTGACTTTCTTATAGCAAAGATAATAGACTCACTTATTATAGGAGTTTTAACATTTGTATTGCTCAGTATATTTAAAATTCCATATAGTATTGTAATAAGCTTAATTATTGGTATAACAAATATTATTCCATATTTTGGACCAATAATTGGTGCTATACCTTGTATTATATTCTTGTTATTAATTAGTCCTACCAAAGCCATAGTATTTACAATATTGATATTATTAATACAACAGTTTGACGGTAATATTTTAGGTCCAAAATTAATTGGTCACAAAATAGGTATGAAAAGTTTCTGGGTACTATTTTCAATACTACTATTTGGTGGATTATTTGGTGTACCTGGTATGATATTTGGTGTTCCATTCTTTGCATTAATTTCTTCAATTTTTGGAACAAAAATTGAAAAAAAGTTACTTTCTAAAAGTCAAAGTTAAAAAACATTTCATAAATCGAAATGTTTCGGACTGTTGACAAAAGAAATTTTGACAATAGTCTTTTATTTTTACAAAAAATGTATTATAATTAGGTCAGTAAGGTTGCTTAAATATTCCAAAAATTTTGCTTACAAACCTTACTTTTTTAATGAAAGAAAAATGTATGTACAACCAACTAAAATTGATAAAAAAATCATCACTTTATAAATTGGAAAAGTAGCTGTTTGTATAACCATAGAATCACTACTTTCTAAGATAATTATAGCATTTAAAAAACATAATAACAATCAATTTACTATCAACAAAATTACTTGTAAAAAACAAAAAGTAATGATATACTTTTTACAGTAGGAGCACGGATATATATGGATAACAATGCAAAAAAAACTTATTATACTAGTTTTAGTACTCAGCAGCTTTTAGGTGCTAAAGAGATTCTTAAAAGTATGCCCATGCTTTACAATAGGGTATATTTTTCAAGTAAGTATGCTAACGTACTGTACGATAATACTAGCGAAGAATTTTTTGAGAATGTTTCTTTATTAGCACCTAGTAGTGATTTAAACTCACTAAGACAAATTATTAAAACGAACTTTTTATATATATATGAATGGGATTCCATTAATTTTACTGATAATTCAGAAGACTATGGTTTTTCTTTTATCGCTGGTAAAATTAAATTTATAGTTATGCCTTTTGATGAAATTGAAGACGGATATAAGGTATATAGCTATGATGCAGTTACTGGAAATTGTCTTGAAACTACACTAAAAACCGATAAAAAAGTGTTCTTTAATACTATAATTAATGACAATGGTGAAATAGTTAAGACATGCGATTTTAATATAGAATATATGAATGAGAAAAATACTAAGCATTTTATTGCTCAAAAAAAGGCAAATCTTGCCGTAGTTGAGTCTAATAGTGGTTTTGTAAAACATAATATCTTAATACTCGTAATTGTTTTATTTCTTTGTGTTTGTTCAGTAATCATAGCTAGCAAAATGGTTAATTAAATCAAATCAAGAATCATCATTAATGTAAAACCTAGTAGTGTAATAATTGCTAATAGGTTTTTTTTATCACTTTTTAAAGCTTCTGGTATTAATTCTGATACTGTTACAAAAATCATTGCCCCGGCAGCAAAGGAAAGAGCAAACGGTAAAATAAACTTAATTTTTAAAACCAAAATCGCTCCTAGAAAACTAAATACTGGTTCGACTATTGCACTTATTTGACCGTAGAAAAAGGATTTTTTTAAACTTTTTCCTTCTCTTCTCATTGGTAATGATATCAAAGCACCTTCAGGAAAGTTTTGAATTGCTATGCCAATTGTTAACATGATAGCAGGAGTAAGATTAGAATGAACCAAAGAACCAAAGGCAATACCTATTGCTAATCCTTCAGGTATGTTATGAATTGTAATCGCTGTAAAAAGCATAAACAATCTTTTGTTTTCATTAGTCATTTTCCTACTAAAAAGGATATCCGTTAAATATAAAAACAATCCACCAAATAAAAAACCAAATATTAAATTTAATTTACTTAAATGCAAAGTACTAATGTTATCAATAGCGGGTTTTAACAGTGAAAAAAAGGATGCACTAAGCATTATGCCTGCAGCTAATGCAAGAGATATATTCAAAAAATCTTTATTTATTTTTTTAAATAAAAACACTGTACTTGCACCAATTAAAGTAACAAAATATGTAAATAAACCAGCATAAAAAGCTATTAACGCTATATTCAAAAAAAATCACCTACAATATCTTATGTAGATGATTTTTTTTTGTTTATCACAAAAGAACATATACAATCAAAAGAAGTATGACTGCGGGTACACCAAATATTCCAACAAAAAGCGATGTAAAAAAGTTAATTGGAATGTATATGTTGTAACCTGCACCAAAATAATTAATAATTAATAATATAATATATCCCAAAAATGCGTTTAATAATGCCTTAATTATTATATTAAACGGTAATTTTAGAAGTTTTAATACTAAAGCTAAAACAATTATAATTATTAAAATATTTAAATACATTTTACTCTCCTTTCTTTATAACAGGATCATAACCACTTTTACCAAAAGGGTTACATCTTAGTACTCTTTTTATACCAAGAAAGACTCCTTTAATAGAGCCATACTCATCTATAGCATCAATCATATAGTTTGAACAGCTTGGATAGAATCTACAGTAGCTGTGTGAATGTAGGGGAGTTTTTTGATAAAGATTAATTAAACAAATAATTATTTTTTTCATATTATATGATTCTCCTAAAAAAATTGTATCATATTTTTTATAAAATACAAATATCTTTTTAGTAGGTGAGTTTATGAAAAAAATGTTTCTAACCATAATACTATCATTTTTACTAATTAGTAAAGTTAACGCTGATGAGTTAATCAAAGCTAGATCAGGTATACTTATAGAAAAAGATACCGGTAAAGTCTTGTATGAACTTAATGCAGATGAAGCTCTACCTCCTGCATCAATGACTAAAATGATGACTTTGCTTTTGACTATGGATGCGGTAGAGAATAAAAGTATAAAACTAAATGATAAAGTTATTGTAAGTAAAGATGCTTCTTCTATGGGAGGTAGTCAAGTGTATTTAGCAGAAAATGAGGAATACAAATTAGATGACATAATTAGGTCTGTCACGATTGCAAGTGCCAATGATGGGGCAGTAGTATTAGCTGAAGCAATTGGAGGAACTACAGAAAATTTTGTAAAAATGATGAATGAAAAAGCAACAGAATTAAACCTTAAAAATACACATTTTACAAATGTTTATGGACTAGATGATAAGGACCATAAATCAAGTGCTAGAGACATGGCAAAAATCGCCCAAGAATTATTAAATTATCCATTAATATTGAAATATTCAAGTACATACGAAAGTCATCTAAAAAGAAATGATGGAACAAGCCTTTGGATGGTTAACACCAATAAACTAATTAGATATTATGATGGTGTAGACGGGTTAAAAACTGGCTATACAAAAGAAGCAGGATACTGCCTAACAGCAACAGGAGAATGGAATAACATGAGATTAATTAGTGTCATTATGAATGATGAAACTAAAGAAGATAGAAATAAAGATACGATTGCACTTTTAAATTATGGAAGAAGAAACTATAAAATAAAGAAAATAATTGATAAAAACAAAAGTTTAGGTAACGTAAAAATAGATTTAGGAGAAAAAGAAACTTCAAATGCATATGTTAAAGATAATATAAGTATTTTATTAAAATCCAATCAAACAGAAAAAACTTACAATTATAAAGTCAAGCTTTTTAGATTAAAAGCTCCTGTTAGAAAAAACAGTGTAGCAGGAGACATTACAATCTATCAAAATAATAAAATATATAAGCATGAAAAACTTTTCATAAAAGAAAAAGTTAATAAAATTCCATATAAAAAAACTTTATATAAAATTATTAAAACCGTTATAAGTGGTACAGTTCCTTAAAAAATAGTATATTTGATACTATTTATTTTTTGTAATTTTTTGTAAAATTATTGCTTTAATAATTAATTTATTGTATTATATT
>CADBSQ010000031.1 GCA_902797415.1 uncultured Erysipelotrichaceae bacterium
AAATTTGTTTTAGACAGTAAAGGACTTGAACTAACAGCAAGTAACACTGATCTTACAATAAAAACTTTTATTGAAAAAGAAAAAATAAAAAAAATAGATGAAGAAGGAAGTATAATTATTCAAAGTAAATATATTAATGAAATAATAAGAAAACTACCAGATGAAATAATTGATTTTGAAGTTATTGATGGTTTGAAAGTTATTATTAAATCTAAAAATAGTAAATTTAATTTGAATTGTCTAAAAGTAGAAGATTATCCACATATACCATTTTCATATCAAAAAGATCCGATTGTTATAAATGGTAATTTATTTAAAACAACTATTAAACAAACTGTATTTGCAATAAGTAATCAGGAATCTAGACCAATACTAACAGGTTTAAACTTAAAGATACAAGGAAATATTATGGAGATAACATCTACAGACTCATATAGGTTAGCAAAGAAAACTATATCTTTAAATGAAGTAGTAAAAGAAGAAATAAATATTACAATACCTGGAAACAATATAAGTGAATTAGATAAAATAATTGATGATGATGCACCAATTCAAATGCATATATTTTCAAATAAAATTCTTTTCTTATATAAGAACATTCAATTTCAATCTAATCTATTGGGTGGAACATATCCTAATACTAATAATCTAATTCCAGATAATTTTACGATAATCTTTAATACAAATTACGAAGACTTTTATAGTTCTATCGATAGAGCCTCACTATTAACTCAAAACAAAGAAAAAAATATTGTAAAAATGGAAACCAATAAAAACAAACTAATTGTCTCTAGCTTTGCATCTGAAATTGGTAGAACAGAAGAAATTGTTGATATAGAAAAAAATGAAGGAAAAGACATTGGAATATCATTTAGTGCTAAATATATGTTAGACGCCCTAAAAGCAATAAATGATAATGAATTAATTGTTTTACTAAATAGTGAAATTAAACCAATAGTATTGAAATCGGCAAAGGATGAAACATTAATTCAAATAATTTTACCGGTTAAAACTTACTAAAAAATTATAAATGAAGACAATAAATGTCTTTTTTTTTGCTATTTTTTCTTTTTTCGACAAAATTCGACAAATTTCGACAATTTTTTTTTGTATAAGTTTTTTTAGTAAGGGGGTGAATTAAAAAATGAAGAATTACACAATTAATAATCAAACTTTAGCCATAATCCCGATAGGAAAAAACAAAAGTAAGGTATATGAAACAGATAATGTATTAATTATAGAAAAGAACAGTCAAAAAATAATTGAAGAAAGCTGTGAATTTTATGGTAGTACATACGAAGGCAGACGTAAAGGTACAGTTAACCTTATAGGTGTAACTCATAAATCTCCAATAATTGTTGAAAACTCGCAGTCGATTATTTTTTTCCCAACTGCTAGTCCAAGATCAAAAGACTGTTCGTGGATAAGCTTAAATAATCTTGATGTATATGCTCCATTTGATACTGATTCTACAATTAGATTCCAAAATAATTTAACTATAAAGCTACCTATTTCAAGCAAAATTATTAATAATCAAGTTCTAAGAGCGACAAGATTGGAGTCTGTAATTAAGAAAAAAGAAAAAATGTTAAGAGATTCTTCTAATATAGTTTAAATCGGCTTAATTTTGTGTTATAATTATTACTAGGTATAGGGGGTAACCTCTACCTAGTAAATTTTATATATGTGGTTTTTTGAGGTTAATTATGAAAATTATTAATTTAAAACTTCATAATTTTAGAAATTATAAAGACTTAGAACTAGAATTTTCTGGAAAACAAAATATTATTATTGGACCAAATGGTGCTGGTAAAACGAATATAGTTGAAGCAATATATGTTTTAGCGCTAACCAAATCTTTTAGAGGTAATCTAGACAGAATACTTATTAATAATAATGAGTTAAACATGAAAATAAGAGGAAAAGTAAAAGACAGAATAGTAAAGAATTATGAAGTAATTATAACACCTAAGGGCAAAGTTGTGAAACAAAATGGAAATAAAATACACAGATTAAGTGAACATATTTCCAAAATTAATATTGTATTGTTTACACCTGATGATACAAATGTTATCAGATACGCGCCACAAAATAGGCGTAATATGATTAACATTGCAATATCTCAGTTAGATAATAATTATTTGCATATATTAAATGAATATAATAAAGTTTTAAAACAAAGAAATTCTTATTTAAAATTACTCTACACTAATAGTTTAGCTAGTCAGGATTATTTAAATATACTAACTGATAAACTTATCGAACTTGGTATAAAAATAAGTAATTATAGAAGCGATTTTGTAAACGAAATTAATAACTATATTGATAAAATTAATTATGATATAACTAAAAGAAAAGGACTGAAAATTAAATATATTAGTTCTTTTAAAAACCAAAAATATAATAATTTACAGAAAAAATACAAGTACTATTTAGAGAAAGATTTGATGATAGGTAAAACTAGTTTGGGAGTTCATCACGATGATTTTATATTTACTTTCAATAACAAAAATTTAAAGGAATATGGTTCCACTGGTGAACAGAAAAATGCTATTATTTGCTTTAAATTATCCCAAATTGAGTTATTTGTTAATAAAAATAAAAAGTATCCAATATTAATTTTGGATGATATGTTTAGTGAACTAGATTCAAAAAAAATTAACAACTTATTAAAAAAGTTAAATAAAAATCTTCAAATATTTATAACTACAACAGATTTAAATAATATAAATACAAAAATATTAAATAACTGTACAGTATTTGAATTAAAAAAACAGAAAGTGGTGAAGAAAACATATGAATAATAATGAGTATTCTGACAGTGATATTCAAGTATTAGAAGGGTTGGAAGCAGTAAGAAAAAGACCAGGTATGTATATAGGTTCTACTGGTGAGAGAGGATTGCATCACCTTGTGTGGGAAATTGTTGATAATTCTGTGGATGAAGCTTTGGCTGGGTATTGCGATGATATTATTGTAACAATTGAGAAAGATAATAGTATAACAGTAAAAGATGATGGACGCGGAATGCCAACTGGTAATAATGAGAAGACAGGTTTATCCACAATTGAAACTATATTTACAGTACTACACGCTGGTGGTAAATTTGGTGGTGGTGGATACAAAGTATCAGGTGGCTTACACGGTGTTGGCGCAAGCGTTGTAAACGCCCTTTCCTCTTGGCTAGAAGTATATGTTTACCATGATTCCAAAGTGTACTATCAAAGATTTGAAAACGGTGGTAATCCAGTAGAAAAATTAAAAGTGATTGATTCTTGTGAAGAAAACAGAACTGGAACTACAGTTAAATTTAAACCGGATCCAGAAATCTTTACTGAAACTACAGAATATAAATATGAAATATTGCATAAAAGACTTCAAGAATTGGCATTTTTAAATAAGGGATTAAGAATAATTTTAAACGATGATAGAAACGATTCAGAGGATACAAGTGAAGAGTTTTTATACAATGGTGGAATAATTGAATATGTAAAAATGCTTAACGAGAATAAAAATCCAATACATAGCGATATTATATATTTTGAAGGCTCAAAAAATGATATTTCTATTGAAGTTGCTCTTCAATATAATAATAGTTATGTACCATCAATTTATTCTTTTACTAATAATATAAATACTTATGAAGGCGGTACACATGAAGATGGAGTTAAAAGATCACTTTCAAAAGTATTAAATAATTACGCAAGAAATCAAAAATTATTAAAAGATAAAGATGAATCACTAACTGGCGAGGATGTAAGATCAGGGTTAACAATGATAGTTTCTTGTAAACACCCAGATCCACAATTTGAAGGGCAAACTAAGACTAAACTTGGAAATGTCGAAGTTAGAAAAATTGCTGATGATGTTTTTAGTTCAGGTTTTGAAAGGTTTCTATTAGAAAATCCATCTGAAGCTAAAATAATTTGTGAACATGCAATAACAGCATCACGTGGAAGAATAGCCGCAAAAAAAGCTAGAGAAACAGTTCAAAGAAAAGGTGAAATAGATTCTATAACCCCCAATGGAAGCAAATTAGAAGATTGTTCTAGTAAAGATCCAAAAATTTCAGAAATATTTATAGTTGAGGGAGATTCAGCGGGTGGTAGTGCTAAAAAAGGAAGAGATAGTATGACGCAAGCCATTTTACCACTTAGAGGTAAGATACTTAACGTTGAAAAAACAAGACTTGATAAGGCACTATCAAATAACGAAATAAAATCAATTATTGCTGCATTTGGTACGGGAATTGGTGAAGAATTTGATATTTCAAAGCTAAGATACCATAAAATTATTATTATGACCGATGCTGATGTAGATGGTTCTCATATTAGAGTGTTGTTACTAACTCTATTCTTTAGATTTTTTAGACCTATTATTGAAGAAGGTCATGTCTATGCTGCGCAGCCTCCACTTTTTAGAATAACACATGGAAAAACTAGAAAATATGTTCTCGATGCAAAAGCTAGGGATGAATACTTAGCTACTCTTGCACCTAATGTCAAAAGAGAAATTGTTCGAATGAAAGGATTAGGAGAAATGGATGCTGATGAGTTATGTGACACAACAATGGATATAAATCATAGAGTGCTGAAAAAAATATCCATTGAGGATGCTATGGCTGCTGACCAATTATTTAATCAGCTTATGGGTGAGGAAGTAGAACCGAGAAGAAAGTTTATAGAAGAAAACGCTAAATTTGTAGAAAATTTAGATATATAGGAGGTTTATGGTGAATAACGAAATAGATAAATTACAAACTACAGATATAGTAAGTGAAATTAAAAATTGTTTTATAGATTATTCAATGAGTGTTATAACAGCACGTGCACTTCCCGATTTGAGAGATGGTTTAAAACCTGTACAAAGGCGAATATTGTGGTCAATGTTTGAAAATGGTTATACATATGATAAACAACATAAAAAATCTGCTCGTATTGTGGGTGATGTAATGGGTAAATACCATCCACATGGTGACAGCAGTATATATGAAACTATGGTTCATATGGCTCAGGATCATAACTATAGATATATGCTTGTAGATGGCCACGGAAACTTTGGTAATATTCAGGGAGATTCAGCTGCAGCATCTCGTTATACAGAAGCGAGAATGTCTAAAATTTCTCTTGAAATGCTTAGAGATATTAAAAAAGATACTGTTGATTTTGTCCCAAACTACGATGAAAATGAAAGAGAACCTCTAGTACTTCCAAGTAGGTACCCAAATGTTTTGGTAAATGGTGCCATGGGAATTGCTGTAGGTATGGCAACAAATATTCCCCCCCACAACTTGGGTGAAGTAATAGATGGGTGTGTAGCATATATTGATAATCCAGATATTGAAACTTCAGAGCTTATGGAATACATTAAAGGACCTGATTTCCCAACTGGTGCTAGTATTCTTGGAAATAGCGGAATAAAAAAAGCTTACGATACTGGAAAAGGTTCTATTATTATAAGAGCAAAAGCCGTAATTGAGGAAGAACATGGTAAGAGTAAAATTGTTATTACTGAAATTCCTTATGGAGTTAAAACTAATGATTTAAGGGATAAAGTAGCTGATCTAGTAAAAAATAAAATTATTACAGGTATAAGTGAATATCATACAGATATTAAACACGGTGTAAAAATAACTGTTAACTTAAAAAAGGATGCAAATGCACAAGTTGTATTAAACAAACTTTATAAGCACACAGATTTACAAAAAAGTTTTGGAATTATACTGCTTATGCTTGATGGTGGGGTTCCAAAAATTTTAAGTTTGAAGGAGATTATCTCTAAATACATAGATTATCAAAAAGAAATCATTGTTAGAAGAACTCGTTATGATTTGAAAAAAGCCGAAGATGAAGTACATATTTTAGAAGGCTTAATGATTGCTTTAAATAATTTGGATGAGGTAATCAAAATAATCAGAGGTTCACAGACAGATGTTATTGCTAAAGAACAGCTCATTAAGAAGTTTGGACTTACTGAAATTCAAGCCGAAAAGATTCTGGAATTAAGGTTAAGAAGATTAACTGGTCTTGAGCGTGAAAAAATTGAAAACGATTTAAATAAATTAAGAGAATTAATTGAAGAACTAAAAGCGATACTTGCATCAAACGACAAGGTTTTAAGCATAATTAAGGATGAATTAATCGAGATAAAAAATAAATATGGCGATGAAAGAAGAACGAAAATTGATATGACAGCCATAGAGTTTATTGAGGATGAGTCATTAATTCCTGAAGAAAACTGTATTTTAACCATTACTGATAAAGGCTATATAAAAAGAATAGCTACTGATACATACAAATCTCAGAGACGTGGTGGTATTGGAATTAAAGGAATGAATACTAATGACGAAGATAATGTAAAAATAATGATTAATGTATCGTCACATGATTACATTTTATTCTTCACCGATAAAGGTAAGGTATATAGAATAAAGGGTTATGAAATTCCTGAATTTAGTCGCCAAGCTAAGGGTTTACCAATTATTAACCTTTTAAGAATAGAAAAAGATGAAAATATTTCCTCTGTTATTAAAATATCTAAAGATGAAAATTCTAAATTCCTTTTCTTTGCTACGAAAAAAGGCATAGTAAAAAGAACACAAGTATCTGAATTTGAAAATATACGATTAACAGGTAAAATATGTATTACATTAAAAGATAGCGATGAGTTGATTTCAGTAAGAAAAACATCCGGAAACAGCAAACTCTTATTAGCATCATCGAACGGACGTATGGTTCTATTTGACGAGAGTAAGATAAGAATAATGGGAAGAACTGCTGCTGGTGTAAGAGGTATTAATTTAGGAGATGGAGATAATTACTGTATATGTGCAGAAGCATGTACAAATGACGATAATCTTTTAATAGTTACTAAAAAAGGATATGGAAAAAGAACATATGTTCGAACATTTAGAGAAACAGGTAGAGGCGGAAAAGGTGTTAAAGCACTAAATGTAACAGAGAAAAACGGTAGTATAATATCCTTTAAGTTAATAGAAGATGATAAGGATGTTCTTATAATTACAAACTCTGGTATGGTTATTAGATTAGATGGTAACTCAATTGCTCAATTAGGTAGAAACGCACAAGGCGTTCGTCTGATTAATTTAAAAGATAATCAAGAAGTTACAACCATTAGTATTATCTCAAAAAACGAAGAAGATGTTTCTAATGAAGAAAACGCTACTGAAGAAGAAAATAAACTTGATGAATAAAAAAAGAATGTTCCACGTGGAACATTCTTTTTTTTGTGAATTCATATTATTTTTTTTAATATATATATAAACTAGATTTTAATTAACTACAGTTACAACTATTATTGAAAATGCATATTAAAATTTTTTTCTATA
Organism: uncultured Erysipelotrichaceae bacterium; assembly: GCA_902797415.1. Taxonomy (GTDB): domain Bacteria; phylum Bacillota_I; class Bacilli_A; order RF39; family UBA660; genus RUG11867. Next base: position 7,349 of record CADBSQ010000031.1, read on the forward strand.
TTATTAGTTTCTTTTTGCATGTTCCACGTGAAACATTGGACACATTATTATGTTCGTTTATTAGTTGTTCTATTATACAGTAATTGTATATTTACATATTTATATGAATAATACATTTTTGATATTTTACTAGAAAATTTATTTATTATTAACTATATATAAAAACAACATGATTAGAAACTTACTATATTTTATTTCGATGTTCCACGTGGAACATTGAACCATAATTATTTTGTTAGTTATCATTAGTTTTATATATTACAAACTTTGATGATTTATCTTTTAATGATATCTACTACAAATATATTTTTTAAAAATTTATTAAGATTTATTTTAATAATTAATAATCAAGTACCCTTTTGTTTTTAATATACTATAGGTTTCACGTGGAACATATAACATATATTATATCTACTAATTAATTTTTTTATAGCCGATCTAACTATTGTCTCATTAGTCCACCATTATAAAAGTTGTTAGTTAGTAAAAAAAATAAAAAATGTAACTAGTTATATTACTCTGTTAGTTTGTATGTTCCACGTGGAACATTAGATCGTGGAGTATGCCCTTAATATAATTTTAAATGCACTATAAAATTCTATATATTATAATACTAACACTATTATATTTTTATTGATATTAATTTAATAGAATCTTTCTTATCAGTTATATAGGCTTTTGCAATAACTAAAATTTATAATTAAATTTTTTATTATGTTCCACGTGGAACATTAAATATTCTTGAAATAGAATTCAAATTTTGTTATAATTAATTTGCACAACAAGTAATTATCGAACCTGGTCAGAATCGGAAGATAGCAGCCATAAGACAAATGCTTGTGTGTGCTTTTTTTTGGAGGTTTTTATGAACAAAATAATATTGAATAAGCTATTTGAATTAGCTGATAAATCACTAAAAAACAATGAATTTCCGGTAAGTGCAATTATATATAAAGATAATGATATTATTAGCTATGGTTATAACAATAGAAACAAAACAAATATTACTGTAAATCACGCTGAAATAATTGCTATTACAAATGCTAATAAAAAATTAAATAGTTGGCAACTATCGAACGCATGTATGATTGTAACTTTAGAACCATGTGATATGTGTAAGCTTGTTATAAACGAAGCTAGAATAAAAGAGGTATATTATTTGGTTCCTAGATATAATTATAAAAAATCGTACAAGGGTACGACTTATAATCATTTAGATTTACCAACCAAAGAGCTTAATAAATATATTGAGAATATTACTAGTTTTTTTAAAGATAAACGCTAGCTTTAAAATGGTAATTTTGTTATAATATTATCGGAGTGGGTTTTATGGGATACAAGGTATTATATAGAAAGTACAGACCAGATTCTTTTAAAGAAATTATTGGTCAAAATTTTATTGTAGAAACATTAAAAAATAGTGTTGAAAATAATAATTTTTCACATGCTTATATTTTTACGGGTCCACGCGGAACTGGTAAAACTTCAACCGCTAAAGTTCTTGCCAAATCCATTAATTGTGAAAACATTATTAATGGAGAGGCATGTGGTAAATGCGAAAGTTGTAAAAGTTTTAACACTTCACCAGATATAATTGAAATTGATGCTGCATCTAATAATGGTGTTGATGAGATAAGAGAATTAAGAAACAACATATCATTAGCACCATCAGAATCTAAATATAAGGTTTATATAATAGACGAGGTACACATGTTATCAACGAGTGCCTTTAATGCTTTATTGAAAACCCTTGAAGAACCACCCTCACATGCAATATTTATTTTAGCTACAACTGAGGTATATAAGGTTCCTATTACAATTTTATCAAGATGTCAACGCTTTGATTTTATGAAAATAAATAAAAAAGATTTAATTAACCATTTAAAAATTGTTTGTGAAAAGGAAAAAATTGAATATGAAGATCAAGCTTTAGATGAAATATATGAGTTAAGTGAAGGTTGTGTACGTGATTCATTAAGTATTTTAGATCAAAGTACAAAGGATAATAAAAAATTAATATATGAAAAATTGTTAAGTGATTATAATATTGTTTCGACAAACTCAATTAAAAAGTTAATATCTGGCTGCTTTAGTTATGATATTGAATCTACAATTAAAATAATTGAAGATTTTGAAAACAGCGGTATCAATGTACAAAGATTGATAAAAAAGATTATAAATTATTTAGAAGATTTGTTAATAAATAATTTTATTAGTGGTGATAATAGCAACTTTGATATTATTAAAAGAATTATTTATGAGTTAGATAGAATATACGTTAACGCTAAATTTGATGATAATGTTTATACTATTATAAAGTTAATATTCATTGAAACTATGACAAATAACACTAAGAACAAAACAGCTATAAAGGATACTAAAAACTCAAATGAAGATAGTTTAGAACATATTGCTGTTGCTGATAATGAGTTAAGCTTTGTTGATATAAGAATTAATAATACTTTTGTGGGAGCTTCAAAAACTCATTTAAATAATCTAATTGATAAGTGGAATAATATTTCATTTGTTGATACAGATATTAAGGTTTTAAGTCATTTTATTCCAGTTGTTGCAAGCGCAAATTATGCTATTCTTTCTTCAAATGAAAGAAAACAAGTTGATGAATTTAATAATAATCACTCAGGTATGGAGAAAAAATTAAAAGAATTTGACATAAAATTAAAATTAGTTGCAATTACAACTGATGAATGGAACAAGATCAAACTTGAATATATAGATAACATTAAAAAAGGGTTTAAATATAAAATTATTAATGAAAAAATAGAAAGTTATAACAATGTTGTCGATGAAATATTTGATAATCAAATAGTTGAAATAGTATAAAGAGAGGAATTGATAATTATGAATAACATGCAAAATATAATGGCACAAGCTCAAAGAATGAAAAGAGATATTACGAAAAAACAAGAGGAAATATATAGTACAAATTATACAGGTACATCAGAATGGGTTGAAGTAGTTTTTAATGGTAAAAAGGATCTAATTAGTATGAATATAAAGTATGACGGAGATCTAAATGAAGATAAAGATATGTTACAAGATATGATTACTTTAGCAATTAAAGATGCTTTTAACAAGATAGAAAAAGATATTAGTGATAAACTAGGCGTTTATAGTTCAATGCTTGGCGGTTTAATGTAATATGGGAGTTTATCCTCAACTTTTAGAGTTACTTATTGAACACTTTAAACAATTATCTGGTGTAGGAGAAAAAACTGCTGAAAGATATGCCTTGTCATTAATAGATTTAGATGAAACGGAGTTAAAAGATTTTTCTGAATCAATAAGCTTGATAAAGCAAACTTTTCAAAAATGTACAATTTGTGGACATTTATCAGAATCTGATATATGTAGTATATGTAAAGATGAAACTAGAAATGATAATTTAATATGTGTTGTGGAAAATTATAAAAGTGTTTTTATGTTTGAAAAAACAGCAAAGTTTAAAGGAAAATATCATGTTTTGGGAGGATTAATCTCGCCAATTGATGGAATTAATCCAGAAGATTTAAACATAGCTCCATTGGTAAACAGGTGTAAAGATAAAAAAATGGAATTAATAATTGCCTTAAAACCAACAATCGAGGGTGATACTACAACACTATATTTAAAAAAAATTTTGGAAAAGTACAATTTAAAGATTACAAGACTATCATATGGAATACCAGTTGGTGCCGATATAGATTATTTAGATGTATTAACTCTAGAAAGGGCTATATTAGATAGAAAAGAAGTGGAATAAATATTTTTTGTAATAATATAATAATTTATATGAAAATATTATATTTTATAAAAAGAATTATATTATCATTTTTTCTTTTGTATAGCTTTAACATAATAATGTCAGGAGCAAATTATTTGGTCCCCATGAATATCTTTAGCGTGTTAATAATTACCTTATTGGGGTTTCCGGGGCTTTTTCTTTTAGTGAGTTTAATTGTATTTATATAAGGGTGATAATATGAAGCAAGATATTTTTGATAATATACTAAATCATTTTAATGGGAATATAAATTCACATGTTTTTTTGTTTAATACAAATGATAAAGAAAAGTGTTTAGAACAATTAAAAGTATTAATTACAAAAATAATTAATGCTGATGAAGTCGTATATAATCAAATTATGAAAGAACTTTATATTGAGTTATTTGTTATAAGAAATGAAGGGAAAGAGATAAAAGCTGATCAGATTTCTTTCCTTCTTGATAAAATTAAAACGAAGCCTATATTATCAAAATATCTGTTTTACATAATAAATGATGCAGAACACTTAAATACTTTTGCGTCTAATAAACTATTGAAAACTATAGAAGAACCAAATAATGGTGTTATTGGTATGCTTATAACAGATAATATAGGCAAAATATTGCCAACTATTAAAAGTAGATGTGAAATAGTAAATATCAATTTTGATAAGACAGATGTTGAGAACAGTGAATTTTTTAATGAAGCGATAGATTTAATTAAAATAATAGAAACAAAAGAATTAGTTGATGTTAGCATTTATAAGATTAAAAATCCCAACATTATGGATAATTTTTTAGAAATAATTGATGTTATTATAAAAATATATAATTCTATTAATATTAAAAATATTGAGCAATTTAAAGAAATAACTACTATTATTAATGATAATAACAGTAAAAAAGAAATACTAAAAAAAGCGATGTATTTAAATAAAATATATCCAATGATCGAATCAAATATGAACAAGGAACTACTCTTTGAAAAAATACTTGTCGATTTTAAGGGGATGAAAGAATGATAATTAGCGTTAAAATAAGAGAAAAAGACGGATTATTACATATTAAGTCTACAGATAATTTAAAAATAAATGATTTTATTGTGATTGAAACTGATAGGGGCAAATTTATTGCAAAAGTGTATAAAATTGCTAGTTCTAATATTACTATTTCTTCATCAGTACAATACATAAAAAAAGCAACAAAAGATGATTACAATACCTATCTTAATAATTTAAAAGATGCTAATAAAGCTTTAAAAGAAACTAAAAAAATTGTTAAGAATATGTCTCTAAATATGAATGTAATATCTGCTATTTATTCTTTAGATAGAAAACACCTTATATTCGAATTTGTGTCTAATGAAAGGGTGGACTTCAGAGAATTAGTTAAGGAATTAGCAAATTTGTATCACACTAGAATAGATTTATTCCAGATTGGCGTCAGAGATAAGGCTAGTTCTGTTGGAGGACTTGGTTTGTGTGGTAGGACATTATGTTGTAGTAATAACTTAAAACAATTTTGTAGTGTAAATATTAATACTATTAAAAATCAAAATATTGCTCTTAATCCATCAAAAATTAATGGAGTTTGTGGGAGATTATTATGTTGCTTCAATTTTGAAAACGATCTTTATGTAGAAAACGTCAAAAAAATGCCAAAAGTTGATGAAAAAGTGGTCTATAATGGCAAAAAAGGAAAAGTATCAAGCATTGATATATTAAATAAAAAATATACTATAAAGTTTGAGAATGGACTAACCGAAACAGTGATAATAGATGATTAGAAAGAATATGTTGTTAGATTATAACTTAACTCTTTTTCAAGACGACGAAGTTTTTAAACTTAATCTAGACTCTATTTTATTAGCAGAATATGTCACTCTTAAAAAGAACACTAAGGTTCTTGATTTATGTAGTGGTAACGCTATTGTTCCTCTTATTCTTTTAACAAAAGAAAAAAAACTTAAAATAGATTGTGTTGAAATTCAAAAAAATGCCTGTGAACTAGCAATGAAAAATATAAAAGCTAATAACTTTGAAAGTCAGATAAGTGTTATTAATGATAATTTAAATAATATTAAAAAAAGAAATTATTATGATATTATTACCTGCAATCCACCATATTATAAAGAAAATAATAATAAAAGTCTTAATTTATCAAGGAGTATTTCAAAATATGAAATATATACCAATATAGAAGAAATAGTTAAATATTCAAAAAAGTATTTATCTCCAAAAGGTAAATTATTTATAGTCTTTAAACCAGAGAGAATTGCTGAGTTGATTTTTTTGTTAAAAAAATATAATTTTGGAGTTTTAAATATAACAAATATTATTACAAAATCTAAAAAAGTTAATTTAGTATTAGTAGAATCCCAAAAGTCACGAAAAGATAACACAAAGATTAACGTACTGGATGTACAAAAATTGAATTCATATAAAAATATTTTTAATAAATAACTTGGAGGTGATTTCTATATGAAACTGATAGTTGGTCTAGGCAATCCAGGAAAAGAGTATGAAAATACCCGTCATAATGTTGGATTTATGGTAATTGATCATTATTTAAAAAATGAGACATTTAAAAAGAAATTTAATGGTTTATTCATAAAAAAAGAATTATTTGGAGAATCAGTTATCTTTTTAAAACCCCTTAGTTACATGAATTTATCTGGACAGGTTGTTCAAAAATATAAACACTTTTTTAAAATTGATGATAATAATATTTTAATCATACACGATGATTTGGATTTAAATTTAGGGAAAGCTCGGTTAAAGTATGGTAGTTCATCTGGAGGAAATAAAGGTGTTAAGTCAATTATTGATGATCTTGGAACAAAAGAATTTGGACAGTACAAAATTGGTATTTCAAAACCTACTTATCATGATACAAAAGATTATGTTTTATCAAAGTTTACAAAAAGTGAATTGGAATTATTAAATAATAAAATAATTGAATCAGTGGATGTTATTAATTATTATATTAAAAATGATATTAATGAAACAATTAACAGATTTAATGGAAAGATATAATGAAAGATTTTAGTAAATATTTTGTTTATAAAGAAGATTCTTTTGTTAATGGTTTGACAAAAGAATTAATTTCCATTTATATTTTGAATTATTACAAAAAGAATAATAAAGATCTGTTGATACTATGTGATAATTTATATAATGCTAATTCATTATTTAAATTAATGAGCCCTATAAATAAAAATGTGTTATTATTTCCGATGGATGATTTTGTAACATCTATAGCGCTAGCAGCTTCTCCTGATTTAAAAATAAAAAGATTAGAAACCATTAATGAATTAATAAAAAAGGATAGAGATAGTAAAATAATCATAACTTCACTAATGGGATACTTAAAATACTTACCAAAGCCATCAACTGATTTTAGTTTTGTTTTAAGAAAAGATAACAAAAAACTAACTAGAGACAGTATTATTAAAAAAATTAATGAGTATGGTTATAGAAGAGAATCAATAGTAACTACAACAGGAGAATATGCTCTTAGAGGTTTTATAATAGACATATTTCCAATTGATACCGATCATCCTATTAGAATCGAATTCTTTGATAACGAAATTGAAGAGATTAGATTATTTGATGAAAACTCTCAATTAATGATTAATAATGTTTCGTCCATTGAAATTAAAAGAGTTGATGAGAATATTGATAGTAAACAAGGAAAATATTCAATATTTGATTATATGAATTCAAAAATTTTATTTATGATTAATGAAAATCAAATTCAAAATAGTTACAAACTGTTACAACAAGAAATAACTGACTATAATATTAGCAAAAACCCTAATAATTTTGATTACATGTTTGCATTCCATGAAATAAAGCCAAATAAGACATTTAAAATTAATGAATTAAATTTATCTGATAGTGATAATGATGTTAATTATCATAGTCAAAGAATAATAAATTTTAATTCAAATTTTAGTGAACTTAAAAAATATGTAAAAAAACATTATAAAGAAAGAACAATTATATTTGTTGTAAATACTGATTTTCAAAAGGAAAAATTGTTAGAGATATTTCCTAATATTATTATTACGAATGTTAACAAGATTATTCCTTACGAATTGAATCTTATTTTTGGTGAACTGAGGAATGGTTTCATTTTTGAAGACTTTATAGTGATATGTCCAAATGATATAGAAGTTGTTAAAAACGAGAAAATAAATTATAGAAACAATATAAAAATTGGACGAAAAATTAAATCATATAATGATTTAAAAGTGGGAGACTATATAGTTCATGAGAATCATGGTATAGGAGTATATAACGGATTAAAAACACTTAAAAATGGAAATACTGTAAACGATTATTTGCAACTATTATACAGTAATAACGATAAAATATATGTTCCAATTGATAATATAGATAAAATATATAAATATAACTTTAGTGAAGGCAAAAAGCCAACTCTTGATAAATTAAATGGTGTGTCTTGGGCAAAACGTAAAAATCAAGCAAGACAAAAAATAAAGGATTTGTCTGATGAACTAATAAAACTTTACTCAAAAAGAAAAAGTGAAACTATAACACCATTTAAAGATTTCGATGATGAGTTTAAATTTGCACTTAGTTTTCCATATACATTGACTGAAGACCAAGAAAAATCAATAAATGAAGTAAATGCTGATTTAAGAAGTTCTATTCCTATGGAAAGACTACTATGTGGAGACGTTGGATTTGGTAAAACAGAAGTAGCTTTTAGAGCTATCTTCAAAACAATCATTAATGGTTTTCAGGCCGCTTATTTATGTCCAACTACCATTTTATCAAAACAACAATTTGAAAGTGCTCTTGCTAGGTTTAATGAATTTCCTATCAATATAGAATTAATTAATAGATTTACACCTCAAAAAAAAGTAAAAGAGATCATTGAAAAATTAGCAAATGGTAAAATAGATTTAATAATAGGAACACACAAATTATTAAACTCAAAGATAAAATATAAGAAGTTGGGACTATTAATAATTGATGAAGAACAAAGATTTGGTGTATCCCATAAAGAAAAAATAAAAAAAATCAAAACATCAGTTAACGTATTAACTATGTCAGCTACACCTATTCCTAGAACTTTAAAAATGGCTTTAAGTGGAATAAGAAGTTTATCAGTTATAGATACACCGCCTGTTAACCGTTATCCAATTCAAACTTATGTAGTTGAAGAAAATGACTTAATAATAAAGGAAGCAATTTACAAAGAATTAAGTAGAAATGGTCAAACTTTCTTATTAGTTAATAATATAAATAATATAGAGTCTATTATTAATAAAGTTAATGTGATTGTACCAGAAGCAAAGGTAATCGGGGCACATGGTCAAATGGCAAGCAAGGATTTAACTTATGTTATGAATAGCTTTATAGAGCATAAATATGATGTTTTGGTTTGTACAACTATTATTGAAACAGGAATTGATATTTCTAATGCTAACACCATTTTAATAATTGATGCCGATAATTTTGGGTTATCTCAGTTATATCAGATTAGGGGTAGAGTTGGAAGAAGTAATAGAATATCATATTGTTACTTATTCTATAATCCTAGAAAGATTTTATCTGAAACAGCTGTAAAAAGATTAAATTCAATTAAGGAATTTACAGAGCTAGGTAGTGGATATAAAATAGCCTTAAGAGACTTATCCATTAGAGGAGCCGGTAATTTATTGGGTAGCGAGCAAGCCGGTTTTATAGCAAGTGTGGGTATAGAATTGTATACTAAAATGATTAATGAAGAAATAAATAAAGAAACTCCTGAAACCGAAGACGACACTATTAATTTAAATATTAGTAAACATATTACAGACACCTATGTAGAAGACGAAGATATTAAAATTGAAATACATAAGTTAATTAATTCCATAAAGTCTGAAAATGATTTAGATAAAATAGAAAACGAAATATCTGATAGATTTGGAAAAGTTGATGATAATATTAAAAATTATATTTTTGACAAATATGCAGAAGCAATAATTAAAAATTTAAATATTAAAATTATGAATAAAAACTTAAATTTAGTAAGTTTGGTTTTACCTGATGATATCACTGAACATATAGATGGTAATGACTTATTTACAAAACTTTATAATATAAATGAAAAAATTAAAGTACGTTATATTAACAAAAATATTATTATTGACTTTGATACTGAAAGACTAAATAATCATTATGTTAATTCTTTGATTAAAACTTTGGAATATATTAAATCTATTAAAAAATAATTGCTGCTTTAAAGATAATATGATATATTATCGATATTCAAAAGGGAAAATTTATAACATTGGAAGGAAGGGTTATTATGAAAGAAAAATTTTATATAACTACTGCTATTGCTTACACTTCAGGCAAACCACATATAGGAAATACATATGAAGCAGTTTTAGCTGATGCTATTGCTAGACACAAAAGATTGTTAGGGTATGACGTATATTTTCAAACCGGAACGGATGAACACGGTGAAAAAATCGAATTAAAAGCAAAAAATAATGAAAAGGAATGTCAAGAATTTGTAGATGAAGTATCTGATGAAATTAAAAATATATGGAAAAAACTTAATATAAGCTATGACAAATTTGTTAGGACAACTGAAAGTCATCATAAAGAAATTGTTCAAAAGATTTTTAAAAAATTATATGATCAAGGTGATATATACTTAGATAATTATGAAGGATATTATTGTATTCCTTGCGAATCTTTCTGGACTGAGTCACAATTAATTGATGGAAAATGCCCAGATTGTGATAGGGAAGTTGAATTAAGAAAAGAACCTGCATACTTTTTTAAGCTTAAAAAATATGAAAAAGAATTAAATTCTTATATTAAAGAGCATCCTGATTTTATTTATCCTAAAATTAGAGAAAATGAAATGATAAATAATTTTTTGAAACCAGGACTTGAAGACTTGTGTGTATCAAGAACATCTTTTAAGTGGGGAATTCCAGTACCATTTGATGATAAGCATGTAATCTATGTATGGCTTGATGCTTTAACAAATTATATAACTAACATAGGCTATGATCCTGATGATGATAATGAAACTTTTAATAAATTATGGCCCTGTGATTTGCATGTTGTTGGTAAAGATATAGTAAGGTTTCATACTATTTATTGGCCAATATTTTTGATGGCGTTAGGATTACCTTTGCCAAAACGAGTATTTGGACATCCTTGGGTTTTAGCTGGAGCGGAAAAGATGAGTAAAAGTAAAGGAAATGTACTGTATGCAGATGAATTATGTGATAAATATGGTGTAGATGTTGTAAGATATTGTTACCTACATGAGATTAGCTTTGCAAACGATGGAACAATTACAGAAGACATTTTAATTGAAAGAAATAACTCAGATTTAGCTAATACATTAGGTAATTTAGTTAATAGAACAATAGTAATGGTTAACAAGTATTTTGATGGCAAAGTTATGAGAAATATAGAAGATAATCCTCTTGATAACGACTTAAGATCATATATGGAAAGTTTAAATGAAAAAATATGTCAAAAAATGGATGAGTTAAAAATACAAGAAGCTACTGAATTAATCTTAACTGCTTGCAGAAAATGTAATAAGTACATTGATGAAAATGAACCTTGGGCTCTTGCTAAAAGTGAAGAAAAAATGGATAGATTAAATACTGTCTTATATAATCTTATTCAATCAATAAGAATAATTGCTATTAATTTACAAGCTTTTCTTCCTGATACAGCAAATAAAATTTTAAAATTAATTAATATTGACGATAAAACATATATTTCTTCAAAACAATTTGATACTGATAGTGATGAGATTAGAACTAATAAAGAAGAAATATTATTTAAGAGAATACAATAATGGCTAAACTGTATGATACTCACTGTCACTTATATAGCGAATATAATTATGATTTAAATGAAATTGTGGAGAACTTTAAGAAAGATGATATTGGTTTTGTAATTAATAATGGGACAAATTTCAAAACAAATGAAGAGGTTTTATCCATTAGTAAAAAGTTTTCTTCTATAAAGCCGGCTATAGGTTTTCACCCTGAGGATCTAGATAATTTTAAAGAAGAACAATTAGACCAAATAATTCAAAATATTAATAATATAATTGCTATAGGTGAAATTGGTTTGGATTATTATTATTCTGAAAACTCTAAAGATCTTCAAAAAAAGGTTTTTGAAAAACAAATACAAATTGCCGAAAAATATAATAAACCAGTTATTATTCACTCTCGGAACGCTTTTAAAGATACATTTGATATAGTTAAAAAATACAACGTAAAAGGTTCATGGCATTGTTTTAGTGGTTCGTTAGAAGAAGCAAATAAAATCATTGGTTTGGGTTTTAAACTTGGAATCGGTGGCATTTTAACATTCAAAAATAGTAATTTAAATGAAATTATTTCCGAAATAGATTTAAAGAATATTTTATTAGAAACAGATAGTCCATATTTATCTCCTGAACCCTTTAGAGGTAAAAGAAATGAACCTAAAAATGTTAAAATAATTTTGGAAAATATAGCTAGAATCAAAAATATTGATTATATTAATGCAGCTCAAATTATTGAAAATAATACACTTGAGACTTTTAGAATGAATTAGGGTGATATAATATGGAAAATTTTAATTATAAAAAAAAATATGGACAAAATTTCTTGATTGATAACTATATAAAGGAAAAGATAGTTGAGTCAATTAAACCTACTAATGATGATTTAATAATAGAAATAGGCCCAGGCACAGGTGCACTGACTAAATTTTTAAAAAGATATAATGCTAATCTTATTGGTGTTGAAGTAGACACTGATACAAAAATATATTTAGAAAAATTAAAAGATGAAAAAACTAATTTTGTATTTATTGATTTCTTAAAAATGGATTTTAATGATCTAGTAAAAAACATTAATTATAATAATATCTATTTTGTAGGAAACCTACCTTATTATATTACGACTCCAATTATTGAAAGAATCATCAATATATCTCCTAATAAAAAAACAATACTTATTATGATACAAAAGGAGGTTGCTGAAAGATTTCTAGCAAAGCCTGGTTCTAAAAAATATGGATATATAACAGTGTTATTAAATTATTATTTCAATATAACAAAAGTGGTTGATGTGAAAAAAGAAAGCTTTTATCCTCAACCAAAAGTTGATAGTAGTGTAGTAAAAATGGTTTCTAAAAACACTATTCCTGAAGTAGACATACAAAAATTCAAACAATTTTTAAAAGATGCTTTTAAGTTTAAAAGAAAAACACTTAAGAATAATCTTAGCAAGTACAACTTAGAGGAGATTAATAAAATATTATTAATGAATGATTATAGTTTAAACAATCGAGCTGAGGATATAGATTTAGACACATTTTTGGACTTATATAAGATATTATAAGTCTTTTTTTTGTTTTTAATCATATTATTTAAAAGGTGATATGATGGAAATTACAAAAGATGATTATGTTGTAAGACTAAGTTATAATTGCGATGTTATTTTTAAAGTTATAGATATTAAAGATGATATTTATTATCTAAAAGGTATAGATGTTAGACTATATGCAGATAGTGAATTATCCGATTTAAAAAAAGTAGATTATAAAAATGATGACTCTCTTTTCGAAAAGAACATAGAAGACAAGTTAATATTGGATAGAGATAATTATTTTTATTTACCTGGCAAAATACTTCATTTTGATGGTGATAATGATTATCTTAAAAGATGTTTAGATTTTTATAGAAGAACAGGAGTTTTTGCTGTGGGAAAAAATATAAAAGAAAATGATTTACCAAAGCAAATTGGAAAATACTTAAATGAGATTAAACCTGATATTGTAATAATTACAGGTCATGACGCCTATTATAAAAATAAGGGAGCAGAGAATGATATAAATAATTATCAGAACTCACTTAACTTTGTTAAAAGTGTAATTAATGCCCGTAAGTATGAAAAAAGTCATGAAAAATTAGTTATAGTGGCAGGTGCCTGTCAAAGCAATTATGAAGAACTTATAAAAGCAGGAGCTAATTATGCATCTAGTCCAAAACGAATTAATATACATGCACTTGATCCAGCAATTATCGCAGTTACAGTTGCTCTTACCGAAAGAAACAAGATAATTGATTTAATTGATCTACTTCAAAGAACAAAGTATGGTCACGATGGTATGGGTGGTATTATGGGAACTGGTCTTATGTATGTGGGGTATCCAAGATGAATCCAGTATTTATAAAAACTTTTATTAAAAACAATCAAGGAAAAACAGTTAATATTAAAATCTTTGGTTTAAGAAATAAGGTAGAAAATGTACAAGGGGTTATTAAAAATATTTATCCACAAATTTTTACAGTTGAAACAAAAAATGGCTTAAAAAGTTATAGTTATTCGGAAATTATTAGTGGAGAGATAAAAATCGCTGTTTTTTAGCTAAAATTTTCTTGACTTTTGGAAAAGTAATAAGTAAAATTATGCTTGTAATTCGTAGAAGGAGAAAATTTATATGGAAATTACAAAAATTTCGGTTCGAAGAATCGGTAGCAGTAATTCTAAAATGAAAGGGACTGCATACGTTGAACTAGATAATTGTTTCGCAATAGAAAACATCAGAATTATAGAAAAAGCAGATGGTTCACTATTCGCTGCAATGCCTAGTCTAAAAAAACCAAACGGCGTGTTTCATGATATTTGTCATCCCATCAACGAAGAAACCAGAAATATGTTTAATTCAAAAATAATAGCGGAATATAATAGGATAGATATAGCAACAAAAGAAGAAATTGAAACAGAGCTAGAAGAAGAGTAATTGCTTATTTAAAGCAATTTTTTTTCATATAAGAAAATAATCATCATATAATTTAATGGTGATAATTTATGGAAAACAGTTCTTTAAATCACGTTATAAATATTACTGAAAGAAAAAGTATTGTAATAACGGGTGTTAGGAAAATAGAAAGCTTCGATACAGAGGAATTTGCAATTAACTCTAGTGAAGGATTAATTATACTTAAAGGAAAGGATTTAGAAATAATAAAACTTGATACAAATGCAGGTAATATTTCTATAAAAGGAAATATAAATTATGTAGAGTATATTGATGATAATCAAACTAGTAAAGATAATAAATGGTTTAATAAACTATTCAAATGAATATTGATATTCAAATTAAATCATTATTTTTGTTTTATTTTCTAGGTTTTGTTTTATCATTTTTATACGAAATATTTAAAATATTAAATATAAATTTTAAGTTATTATATATTATTATTCCTTTTTTGTTCATCATATTTTTAATAATTTGCTTTTTTGTTAATGGTGGAATAATTCATATTTACTTTTTAGGATTACTATTTATAAGTATCTTAGTTAACACTTGTTTGTTCGATAAAGTATACAAATTATTGAAAAAACATATTAATTAGTGTTAAAATATATAAGAGGCTATATTATGAAAAAGAAAAAGCAAAAACAAAGAATTAAGTTTTACTATTTTGTACTAATAATTTTATTAGCGTTTTTTGGTTATAAAATGTATAATTACTGGCCTAAAATTTATTCAAATAATAAAGAATCAAAAGAACTGGAAATAAAGTATGAGAAGCTTTTAGATGATGAAGAAACACTAACTGGAAACATTAAAAAATTACAAGACCCAGATTATATTGCTAGATTTGCTCGAGAAAAATATTTATACTCTAAAGATGGAGAGATAATTATAAAAATAATTGAAAAAGATATGGAGAATAAGAATGAATAAAAAGAATATAGTACTTATAATACTAGATGGGTTTGGTATAAGCAGAAAGATAAAAGGTAACGCTATTAGGCTTGCTAAAACACCAAATATTGAAAAAATAAAAAAAGCTTCTTTGACAGCAAAATTAGAAGCTTCAGGAACGGCAGTCGGCTTACCAAAAGGGCAAATTGGAAACAGTGAGGTTGGTCACGTTAACATAGGTGCAGGTCGTGTTATATATCAAGATTTATTAAGAATAAATAAGAGCATTAGAGATAAAACTTTTTTTAAAAATAGAGAATTTAACGAAGCAATCAATAATTGTAAAAAGAATAATTCTAATTTACATATAATGGGTTTACTATCTGACGGGGGTGTTCATTCTCATATAAAACATCTTTATGCACTATTAGATTTATGTAAAAGAAAAAACTTCGATAGAGTGTATATCCATGCTTTTTTGGACGGTCGCGATACATATCCCATGGGTGGAATCGGTTATTTAAACAAACTAGAAGAATATTGTAAAAAGGAACAAATAGGGGCAATTGCAACTATTATGGGAAGATTTTACGGAATGGATAGAGACAGACGGTGGAACAGATTAAAAAAAGCATATGACGCTATGGTTAATGGTAAAGGCTTAAAAACCGATAATTACTTTAGTACAGTGCAAAAACTATATAATAAAGGTGAAACTGATGAATTTATTAGACCCATTATAGTTAATCAAAATTATACACCAATTAAAAATAAGGATTCTGTAATTCATTTTAATTTTAGACCGGAAAGAGCAAGGGAAATAACAGAAACACTTACTAATAAATCTTTTGATAAATTTTCTATTAAAAATTTAAATTTATATTTTGTTTCAATGACTGTATATGATAAAACATTTAAAAATGTTAATGTTGCCTTCGGAAATAAACCTATTCATAACAACATAGGTGAATTTGTATCAAATCATGGATTAACCCAAATT
>CADBSQ010000032.1 GCA_902797415.1 uncultured Erysipelotrichaceae bacterium
GCAATCTTATATAAACTATCTTCGCAAACCACTGCAGCCCTAACTTTAGTCATTTCTCCTTCTTTTAGCTTTGGATAATTATTATAAATGTACTTACTAGATAAAAATTCTAGTATACTGTCCCCTAGAAATTCCAATTTTTCATTACTTTGAATATTGTTCTCATTTGCATAAGATGTATGGGTTAACGCCCTTTTTAGTAATTCAATGTTCTTAAACTGATATCCTATATTTTTTTCTAAAGGTTTTAAGTTCTTCTCCATCTTTTCACCTCCTTTTGTTATATTTTATAATTATCTTACTTCTCTGTCAAGGGAATTGTTCAGATGGCAATGCCAGTCACTCGCAAAAAATAAAGCTGCCATGAGATCAGTCTCATTGACAGCTTTTGACAATTTTTTTATTATTGAGCATTTTCTTTAATATAATCTACAACATCTCCTACTGTTACTATCTTCTCTGCATCACTATCTGGAATTTCTGTATCAAATTCTTCTTCTAAAGCCATTATTAATTCTACTATATCTAATGAATCAGCTCCTAAATCATCTATAAAAGACGCCTCCAAAGTAACTGCTGTTTCAGCTACTCCTAGTTGCTCTATTATTATTTCCTTTACTCTTTCAAATATTTCTTCTGAACTCATTATATAAGTCCACCTCCTCTTAAAAGTTTTTACTTGATTTATTCATACAATAATACAAATTAAGATAATTGTCAAGTAATTTGTTTTTATTTATTGTATTTTTTTTTATTGAGTGGTATATTATAATTAATTTATTAAACAAATGAAATTTTTTGTTCTAATGGAAGGACTATAATTATGAAACTTATGAAAAACGATCAATTTGATTTCTATGATTCTTCATCGTTAAAGATATATAATCTTAATCAAAAAGTAAAATATCAACTTCAAATTTTAGATAGATTAGATGGTGTTACCAAACGTCATTGTGAAGACGTCGGTAACCTATGTGGACGTATCTGCCAATACTTAAGATTAAATAAAACATTTACTGTACACTGCATTACCTGTGGTTATCTACATGATATTGGAAAATCTTTAATTCCTAGGGAAATTCTTGAAAAGCCTACTTCTCTTACTGATGAGGAATTTGAAATAATGAAGACTCATACAACTTTAGGATATAAATTATGTATGGAAGATGTAGAGTTACGCCCTTATGCAGAAGGTCCTTATTATCATCATGAAGCTTTAAATGGAACAGGCTATCCTCAAGGATTAACCAAAAAGGATATTCCATTTGTTGCTAGAATTATCCGTGTAGCAGATGAATATGATGCACTTGTTCATAAAAGGCATTATGCAACACACGTTAATATCTCTGAGACATTAAAAGTTTTAATAAAAGATGCTAATCCAGGAGATTATGTTCCTACTATTGCATTATCAGAAATGTCTAAAAATGCTAAAGTTGGTAAAATTAGTCCTCGTATTTTAAAGGCTTTATTTAGAGTTGTTATAGATGATATTTTGTATGAAATAAGCTCTTTAGTTGATTACTTACAATACTTAAAAGATAATATCAAAAGGCTAGAGCAAGTTGGTAGATATGTTAAAAGAATGGACAAAGCACATTTTAAAAATAAAAAAGAGTATTATAGGCAAGGAGCTATAATGTTGCTTCAATCTGGAGAAACACTAGAAAATTATTCTCAAGTATTAGAAGATTTTAAAAAAGCCCTTGTAACAAGACAAACTCGTATAAAGGCTCTTTATAGTGAAATTAAAATCATAAAAGGATTAAGGGTATAAATAATTTATTGAGCTTCTTGTAGATTTTATTAATCCCAATCACACCCAAAATATAAAAAATAATATACATTTTTGAATGAACCATTCTTGTTATACAAAAAATTTTAGCAAGTCTGGTTTGTTTTTATAAGTAAAAATTAAATTCATATCTATTCTAAAGTCCAAAGCTTACACCTAAGGCACTATTTATTTTTTTCATCACTGTATCATCATTAATGTGCCCTATTTTTTCTTTTAGCCTGCTTTTATCTATTGTTCTTATCTGTTCTGCAAGTACTACTGAATCTGATTTTA
>CADBSQ010000033.1 GCA_902797415.1 uncultured Erysipelotrichaceae bacterium
ATTTTTTAAATCATTAATTAAAAAATTATTAAAAAACTCATCGTTCTTAAAATCTACATTAACAGATGATACTTTTGCCTCTGTGTTTGGAAGAACTTTAACTGCAACTATAAATCTTTTAGGAACTTCAATAATAGCATTAGAGTTTAATGTTGTCTCACCGATTAATTCCCTCTTGCCATTTAAAATACAAAAAATTATTGAATTGCCTGATATTACTTTACCATTAAATGTTACATTTAAGTAACCAGATTTAGATGAAAATAGTTTAGTTAACAATATAAAACCAACCGTGTTACCACTATTTTTTATATGTAAACCATTTTTGTTTTTTTTATATGTAATACTTTTACCCTTATACTTAATCCAATTATTATCTAATAAATTCATTTAAACACCTCTATTTCCCTTGCATAAATTTTACATATTCGTCACAAATATTTTTGCCACCAATTTTTTGAATTTCGCCATGCTCAAGCCAAACTACTTTATCGCATAATTTTTTAATTTGTTCTATTGAGTGAGAAACGAAAAGTACCGTAGTTCCTCCACTAATCATAGACCTCATTTTAGCTTCACTTTTTGCTTGAAATGCTATATCACCCACAGAAAGAATTTCATCAACAATTAATATTTCCGGGTCAACAATAGTTGCAATTGAAAATGCAAGTCTTGCGACCATTCCTGAAGAAAAGTTTTGTACAGGAACATCCAAAAAATCCTTTAACTCTGAAAAATCAACTATTTCTTGAAATTTTGAATCTATAAGTTCTTTAGAATACCCCATAACTGCACCATTTAAGTAGATATTTTCTCTTGCTGTTAACTGTGGATCAAATCCAGCTCCAAGTTCAATCATAGGACAAATATTTCCATACGCCTTTACACTTCCCTTAGTAGGCTTCATTACGCCTGCTACAACTTTTAATAAAGTTGATTTACCTGCACCATTTGAACCTATAAATCCTATTACTTCACCCTTATTAACTTCAAATTCAACTTTTTTTAATGCCCAAAATTCATTTTGATTTTTTTGTTTTTTCTTTTTTCTTTTTGATGGATTAAAAAAATCAATAACTCCTTGCTTTAAAGAAAAACCTCTTTCTATACCTAGATTAAATCTCATAGAAACATTATTAACATCCACCATTATGTCTTTTTTTTCCATTTTTATCACCTATACATAATATATAAATTTATCTTGATTCTTTTTAAATACAAAAACACCTAGAAAACAGAATGCAACACCTAAAGTTCCACAATAAATCCACACATTTAAAGTAGGCGTAACGTCATATAATATTACATCTCTTGTAAATTTTAAAAACCAATACATCGGGTTTAATTTCATAAAAGGTTGGAAATTTGTAGGTATTATTGTAACATCATACATTATTGGAGTAAGATAAGTCCACAAAGATATCAACACTCCATATATATAAAACATATCTCTCATAAATACAGAAACTGTAGCTAAAATAAAACTAATACCGATTGTAAATAGTAACAAACAAACAAGAACATACGGAAGAAGCAAATGATGAATATTTATACCAGTACCAGTTAAAAATATTATTGCATATAGCGGAATTAGTGTAAGCAGAAAATTAATGCCAACAAATAAACATTTTGATAGAGGAAAAATATACTTCGGCATATAAACTTTGTTTATGAGCGAAAAATTTGCAACAACGCTACTCATAGACAAGTTTGATGCCTCGCTAAAGTAATTAAAAAGTACAAGTCCACTCATAAGATAAACTAGATAGTTTACTCCAGGTGTTGAAAATTTAAATACATTAGTAAATACTAGTGCCATAACTGCCATTGTTAAAATTGGATAAAGAAGGCTCCAGAGTATTCCAAGTATACTTCTTTTGTATTTTACTTTAAAATCTCTAGCGATTAATTGATAAAGCAAAAAACCATATTTTTTATAAGTGTATTTTAAGTTGTTTAAAATCCTATTCATAAAAGTCCCTTTCATATATCTACATTATACAAAATTCTTTAAATATTAACAAGTATATTAAATTTAGTCATTTTTAACTATAAAATTGTGGGCATCTTTGCACATTTCCTCTATAGTATATTTCGTTTTCCAACCTAATTCTTTTTCTGCTTTTTTAGCACTTGCATAACAAGAAGCAATATCTCCTGTACGTCTAGGAGCAATTTTATAGTTTATTTTAACCTTATTAACTTTTTCATACGTTTTTACAAGTTCAAGTACACTGGTTCCTTTTCCAGTTCCAAGATTATATATATTAAATTCTTGCTTATTATGTAGCTTTTCAATAGCACAAACATGTGCATCTGCCAAATCCATTATATGAATATAATCTCTTACTCCCGTACCATCAATTGTATCATAATCATTACCAAATATCTGAAGCAGTGGTAATTTACCAGTTGCGACCATAGAAATATAAGGCATTAGATTTGCTGGCACACCATTTGGCATTTCACCAATAATCCCACTTGGATGAGCACCCACTGGATTAAAGTATCTAAATAAACATATATTCCAAGTATTATCGGATTTGTATAAATCATCTAGTATTTTTTCTACGAACAATTTACTCGTCCCATAAGGGTTAGTTGTACCACCTACTTTATCAGTCTCTATAATTGGTACTTTACTAGGCATTCCATAAACCGTTGCACTTGAACTAAATATTAAAGATTTTATATTATATTTTTTCATAACTTTTATTAGATTTAGAACGCTGCTAACATTATTTATATAGTACTCAATAGGTTTGCTAACACTATCTCCGACAGACTTGTATGCAGCAAAATCAATAACAAAGTCTATTTTGTTTTCGCTAAATATTTTGTCAAGTAAATCTTCATTTAACATATTACCTTGATAAAATTTTATTTTTTTACCAGTAATTTTTTCTAGCTTATCTAAGACATTTCCTTTACTATTACTAAAATTATCCAATCCGATTACCTCATAACCATTTTCAAGTAAACTAACTATAGTATGACTTCCTATATATCCAGTAGCCCCAGTTATTAATACATTCATATTAACACATCCTTTATTCTAAAAATATTTTTCTAGTTACAATATTAAATACCATTACTATACCTGTTGCAACAATTTTTATAAATTTATAATTAAATTTTAATAAATCAGTTCCTGCAAACATTATTAGTTCAGTTAAAAATAAACCAACAATGCTAAGAACTATAAAAACAATAAAGTTTTTTTAGCATCTTTTCCATCATCTACATTAAAAATAAATATTACACTTGCAAAATAGTTGAAAACTACAGAAACTGTAAATTCAATTGCAGCAGATAATAAAACACTAACTCCAAATAATTCATTACATAATATAAGTACTCCGTAATCTATTAAAAATGCAATTCCACCTACAATACCAAACCTAAATATTTGTGTTTTTAAAGCTTTTTATTCATTATTCCTCTTAGTATTTATAAGAACTAATTCAAACAATTGTCTATGCTTTTTAACAATTACTTCCAGTATTATACCACAAATAAATAATAATATAGAAATTATAAGCATAACTAATGAAAAAATTAATGTAGGAAATCTTGGTACCATTTTGGTTTCAAAATACTCAAAAAATACAGGTATGCCAAAAAATAACGAAATAATTAAAAATAATACACTAATTAGACTAAAAAAAATGGTTGGTTTATATTCTTTAAACAGCCTTGCTATGGTTTTTAATACTTTTATACCATCACTAAATGTATTAAGTTTAGATTCACTACCTGCCGGTCTATCTTTATATTCAATAGGGATTTCCTTAAGTAGGAAGTTCTTATCTAACGCGTGGATAGTCATTTCAGTTTCTATCTCAAAACCTTTAGACAAAATTGGAAAGGTTTTGACAAAATCATAGCTAAAGGCCCTATACCCAGTCATTATATCTTTGATATTACTTTTAAAAAGTGTATTAATTAATCCCCTAACAAGTTTATTTCCAAAATTGTGAAAGGGACGCTTATTTTCAGTAAAATAAGTGGATGATAGTCGATCTCCAATAACCATATCAGCTTTACCATTCAATACTAAATCACACATTTCTTTAGCATTCTTACTTGAATATGTATCGTCGCCATCAATCATCAAATAACAATCAGCATCTATTTCTTTAAACATTTTTCTAATAACATTGCCCTTACCTTGTTTATACTCATACCTGACAATAGCGCCTGCATTTTTTGCAATTTCATCAGTTCCATCGGTTGAGTTATTATCGTATACATAAATATCCGCTTTAGGTAGAGCTTTTTTATAATCATCAACTACTTTTTTAATTGTTTTTGATTCATTATAGCACGGAATTAAAACCGCTATTTTCTTGTTTTTCATATAAATCACCATATCTATTGTACCATTTTAGTCGAATAAATGAAAGAATAATGATTATTTTTTTAAAATGTATTAACAATTTTTAAGTTAAATGCTATAATTCTTGTGGTGATATAATATGCTAGATAAAAAAAGTTTGAAATCTATTATTCTCAGTTTCTTTGGAACAATTGCTTTAACAATTATTTATAAGAACTCTGTTTTTGCAAAAATACCTAGCATCATATTTTCTTTTATAGCATTTTTATGTTTACTACTTTCATATAGAAGTAAAAATAAATTTTTGTTTGAAAAAAAAGAATTAATCTTATCATTTGTGCTGTCTTGTTTTTACAGTTTAGTTTTTACTTTAGGTGATGAACTAGATGTTTTAAACAATATAGTGTGGACATACAAGACTTTGTTTAGAATAGTGTTAGGATATTTTTCATTTTATGGGCCAATACTGGTTTTATTTGGTTTAATAAAAAGAAGAAAAAATAGTATTAGTAATATTGTAATAGATAAAAAGCTTTTTTTGAAATCTTATTTAATTATCCTTGGATTTGGATTTCTTACATTTTTAGCGCTATATCCTGGAGTCTATGGTTATGACGCAGGGTTTCAAATTTTAGAAACAACTAGTAATAAGGTAAGGTTATCAACGCACTTTTCGCTCCTTCATAGTGAATTTTTAGGCGTATTTGTTAATATTGGTTTAAACATTTTTAAAAGCGCAGAGATAGGGCTTGCACTGTACTCGTTAATACAATTATCAATTTTAACATATGCAGCCACAAGAGTTACTATATTTGCTCTGAAGGAATCTAACAGTAAGGTGGTTTATATATTAAGTTTAATCTTTTACTCTGTTTTTCCGCTTTATACAATTATGACTATATCAACCTGTCAAGATTCGCTTTTTGCAGGGATCTTTGCGTTATTGATTATTAATTTAATTGAACAAAATGAAACACCATCTAGTAAGAAGAAGGTATTTAAAATTTTTTTCTTATCATTTTTATTTTGCATTATAAGAAATAATGGTTTTTATGCAGTAGTGTTTTTATTATTTTTCCAAATCTTTAATAAGAATTATAGAGTATTAAAAATTTTGCCTATAATACTCTGTGTTATTTGTTATAAAGTTTATACAGGACCATTTTATGATTTAATAAATATTTACAAGGAGTCACCTGTTAGAGAAATAATGAGCGTTCCATCACAGCAGCTAGCTAGGGTTTATAATTATAATCCCTTTATAATAAACCAAAGTGATTTTAATACCTATAAAAAATACTATACAAACTTAAATGATTTTATACAGTATACCGATAGACAATCCATATCTGATCCCATCAAAAACTTATTAAATGATGAAATGGTAAGGAAGGATATATCAGGGTATATCAATTTTTGGGCAAGAATGGGAATTAAGGATCCAAAAAATTATTTTGAAGCATTCCTACTTAATAGTTTAGGCACTTGGTACCCAAACAAAGAATTCAATGACGAAAGAATGTATCATCCATATATTGAATTTAAAATGCTTGATGCAAAAAAATGGAATAAGGACTATGTAGTAATAAAAAGGAAAAGTAAATTTAAACTATATAATACTGGACTAAGCTTACTCGTTGATTATGTTGGGTGGAAATATATTCCTTTTGTGTCTTTTGTATTTGAAGCTGGAACATATTTCTTAGTTTACATATATACCCTTGGTTTTGTAATAATAAAAAAGAAAAGGAAATACTTAATTCCTCTTCTATTTGTAGGTGCTCTTTATTTAACAATAATATTAGCACCAGTATCTCTATTTAGATATTCTTTTCCAATAGTAATGTTATTGCCATTATTTGTATCAATTCTATTATCAAATAATAAAAAAATTAATTAATAAAAATATAGTGAATAAATCATATATAATATGTACAAAACAGTTGATATAATTAAGGTTTTATTACCAAAAAACACAGTCACTGGATCACCATTGTTTTTCTTATCAGAAGTAAGCATGTATTGCATTATAATAAAAATAATCATCGGTATAGAAAAATACAATAAATCATTGTTTTGATTCATAACCCACAATGAATAAAACATAATTGTAAGAGAAATGCAAACCATTGAGAATTTATCTAAAAATTCTTCTGTGTAATACTCTAACACTTTTCGTGATTTTTTATTATTTAATTCTTTTTTTCTTTTACCAATACCCAAAAATAAAGATGCATTTAAAGTTGTTAACAGCAGCCATTCTGAAACTGGTACTTTTACAATGACAGAACCATAAAAGAGTCTTATTATAAAACCACTAGATAGTAAGAAGATATCCACTATAGGAAAGTTTTTTAGACCTTTACTATATAAAATATTTAAAAAATAGTATAAACCTAGTAAAAAACTTGATTTTATCATATTATTAGTTGTAAAAATATTTAATGAGAAAGCAGCTATAATAAGAATGATGGCTAAGTATAACGCCCTTTTAACACTAATCGCTCCAGAAGCTATTGGCCTTTCTTTCTTTTTCGAATGTTTTTTATCATTTTCTATATCACATATATCATTAAAAATATAAACAGATGATGCAATAAAACTAAATGAGAAAAAACCTATAACAATAATTAATAACTTCTCTTGATTTATCCCTAGATTAAAGAACAGAGAAATAAAGATTAGTAAGTTTTTTATCCAATGCTTAGGTCTAATTAGCTTAATATAGTTTTTCATCTACAACATCTCCATTCAATATATCCCAGGTATTTATTCTTATATTTATTCAAATATGGTTTCTCTTTGAAAATAATTATATCTTTATTCTCATCTTTGATATTATAAACTACTCCCACAAAACTAGCAGGATTGATACATATTTTTCGTGGACAAGAGGAGCATGAATATTTAAGTTTTTCTGAAGAAGCAATCATTTCTTTGTTTTTTTGAATTGAGTAAACGGTTGAGACACCTAAATTTACTGAGTTATTAATTAATAAAAAACTAATAAGAACTATTCCAATATACTTGCCAGCCCTTGAAGGATGAGAACAATAAAGTGTGATAAATGATAACAGCACATAAACATATTCTTGTGGAAAATATCTAACCCACCATGATTCATCTAGAAGAACTGCAAATAAAACCGTAATGAACGCAAATATATAAATTAAAAAGAATATTTTCTTGTTTATTTTCCATAACTTAGACGCTGATACCACATAAACTATAGTCGAAATTAATAGTATACCTCCAAATAAAATACCTCCACCTGAAATTCTAGTATCCGCGTGTATTAAAGAATATAATTCTTTTTTTTGAAAGGTAAAAGGTATTTTTAATTCAGGACTTCGTTCAACGGAACTATATATATTGTCAGCACGAGAAAAATTTGAAATTATGAATTTTTCTACTGCGCTTTTTCCCTGAAACGAACTAGGAGAATTAGTAGTCATTATATCAATTTTATTTTCACCCATTATTGGATAAAAAGGATGACCATGCTTCAAAATATTTTTTGGATATGTGGATAACCCTATCACAAAAACCGCATAAAGAACAGATATTGCTGAGACACTAACGAATGTTATTAAAAACTTTTTGTCTATCTTTTTATTTAAAAACCGAGCAATATAATAAATAAAGTAACCAAAGCAGTAAATACCTGCGAAACCAAACGCAGAAAATTTCACATTAATTATTAGGGCTAATGTTATTGAATATACAATAAACTTTTCAAAAAGACTAATAAAAGTAGTTTTGCTTTCGAATAGGAAAAAACAATATATCAGAATAGCAAAATATAAATATACCAGAATGTCGATATAATTTGTAAAAAGCTGATTTGTTACAACAGAGAAGGATATTGAAGCAAGTGAAAATAATAGTGCCAAATAAACATTAATTCCCTGTTCTAAAAGAAAGGATAGTATAAAACAAAACAATATTATAATTGACAGTAGATTTATGCTTTTAGCACATTCTATATTGTGAGACACTTTATATACGTTTGCTCCAAAGAAGTGGAATCCTTTTGCATATGAATCAATCCATATATAATCTAAAAAATTAAGAGAGTCATCAAAATCATTAACACTAGTGTAGACAGGATTCCATCCTTCCTTTAGTTCGCCAATGGTTCCTTTTTGATATGTATTACCATCAAACGTTCTATCATAAACTTTCCCCTGTATAAGCATTGAACCCATAATAGATATTAAGGAAACAAATAATACAATAAAATATTTTCTTTTTAGATCTGACATACCTTTTTTTCTCATAAGAATGTATAAAGACAATATAGAAACCAAAAGTGATGCATAAAAAGTTGAAGCTTGCACACTAACTTTTAAAACAAATAAAATTGAAGTTAATAAAATATTATTAAATATAAAGGTTAGTACAAACAATCCTATGTAAAACGTTATTTGACTGATATAATTTCTCAATGGTTTCGCCCCCACTATAAGTTGTAATCTTAATATCTAATAAGAAAATTATATCATATTTTTATTATAAAACCAATCAATATTTAAAAATAAAAACTACCTGCGGTAGTCTTAAAGTCCTCTATATGCCTCATCTCTCCATGTTTCTTCATGTTCTAAGGCATATTTTAATTCTTTTATCATGCGTTTTTTATCTTTTGGTAAATCACCTTTTAAAGCAACATAATTTGAAGCATGATTACTTCTAAATACACATTTTTTCTTTACATCGATGTTTTCCAAAATAGTAATTGCTTCCTCAATAACTTCTCTTGGTTTTAAAAGCTCGAATTCGCCACTTTGAAGCTCATCATAAAGTTTAGTTCCAGGTACAACCATAGTAGTAAGTAAACTCACATAACTTGGATTCATTTCACTTATAATAGAACCAGTTTCTTTAGCATGCTCTTCTCTATATTTTCTTCCTCCTATACCTGATAGGAATGTTAAACTGGTTTTAATACCAAGATTTTCAACTTTTTTAACAGCTTCTATCAATTGTTCTCTAGTCTCGCCTTTTTGTATTTTCTCTAAAACAACTGGGCTTCCGGTTTCAACACCTATGTAAACTATTTTAAGGCCTAGTTTTTTTAACTTTAAAAGATCATCTTCACTTTTATTTAATATATCCTTAGCACGAGCGTAGAGATTAATACTTTCGCACTCTGGAAACAATTCATTAATCTTTTTGTAAATATCCTCTAAATAACTTGTTTTACAAATCAAGGCATCACCATCTGCTAAAAATACTTTTTTTACGTAAGAATAGTAATTTCTAGCAGCCATTAAATCAACAAATACATCCTCTAATGGCCTTATTCTAAACTTTTTTTCTTTAAAAGATGGACAAAACGTACATCTATTCCAAGCACAGCCAATAGTAACTTGTAAAATCAAACTATAAGCTTCACTTGGTGGTCTATAAATAGCTCCTTCATATCGCATAACTAATCCAACTCCTTCTCAATCCCTTTTAATACAAACTCATTTTGATCATTTTTTTCAAAACTAAATTCCACTTTAGTTAACTCTTTTTCATATTTTTTAATATCTATTGTATCACTATAAATTGTAACCTCTTTATTTGTTAATACATTGTAAACTTTGTTATCCTTTACATAATAAATTATAGCCTCAATTTCTAGATTATTATTCTCTACCTTACTATCAATGACTTCTGTTTTTATAGGAACTATGTCATCTAGTTTACTTTCACTTAACAAGAACAAATTATCTTCTTGAATAAGGTAGACTTTGCTACCAAAGTAAGTAAATGGTTTTGAATTAAAACTGCTAAATAGCTGTTTACCTGTACTATCAACTTTTTCCTTGTCTATTGTAAGGATACTATCTTTTTTTTCAAACTCCTCTTTCGACAAATAGTTAAAAACTAATTCCATTTTTACATCATC
>CADBSQ010000034.1 GCA_902797415.1 uncultured Erysipelotrichaceae bacterium
AATTGATGAGTATCAAGATACTAATCCTGTTCAATATAAATTGACAAAATTAATTGCTAAAAAATATAAAAATATATTTGTAGTAGGAGACATGAACCAATCTATTTACGGATTTAGACAGGCCGATTATCGAAATATACTTAATTTTCAAAATGATTATGAAGATGCAAAGGTCATAAAATTAGAGCAAAACTATAGGAGTACACAAACTATACTTTCTGCAGCAAACTCCGTGATTAGAAATAATAATAAAAAGTTAGAACTAAAGTTATGGAGCGACAAAAAAAGTGAAAATAAAATAAAATACTTAAGAGGATATGATGCTGTTCATGAAATAAAACTTGTAATTGATGAAATAAACAAATTAATTGATGATTATGGAACATACAATAGTTTTGCTATTCTTTATAGAACTAATGCCCAGTCCAGGGTAATAGAGCAAACTCTTTTAAGTTATAATATGCCTTATAAGGTGTATGGTGGATTTAGTTATTTAAATCGAAAAGAGATAAAAGACTTAATTGCCTATCTAAAGTTTATTAATAATTTAGAAGATGAAGTTAGTTTGCGAAGAATAATAAACGTTCCAAAAAGAAAAATAGGGCCTGCTGCTATCAATAGGTTAGAAGAAAAAACTATCTTTGAAGGTGGAAAAATGTTTGACTATTTAGAAACAAAAAAGGAGCTAGAATTTAAGAGAATAATTGAAGATATGATAGAATATAAAAACGAACATGATTTAACTGACTTAATAGATTATGTTATTGAAAGAAGTGGCTTAAAAGATTTATATACTTCTGATAATACTCTAGAAAACGAAATCAGATTAGAAAACATGATGGAGTTTAAGAGTATAACCAAATCTTTTGAAAATGAGTATAATAGTGGAGATTTAAATGATTTTCTTTCTGAGCTTAGTTTAATGACTAACAGTGATGAAAGAGATGATGATAATGCAGTTACACTTATGACCCTTCATTCCGCCAAAGGTCTAGAATTTGATGTAGTATTTTTAGTCGGAATGGAGGAAGGCCTTTTCCCTCACTTTAATAGTTTATCGGAAGAGGACGGACTCGATGAGGAAAGAAGACTATGTTATGTTGGTATAACCCGAGCAAAAGATATTTTATATATTACTAATGCCAAAAGAAGAATGCTTTATGGAAAAGATAATGTTAACATGGAGAGTCGTTTTATTAGTGAAATAGATGAAGATTTAATCGAAAAGGAAAGTAATATTGTTGACAATAAAAAAATTAAATTAGATGAAATGTACTCAAATGATGAGAACTTTTCACTTGGAACTATTGTAAATCATGAATTGTTTGGCACTGGTGCCGTAATAGATGTTGATGGAGACTTATTAAAAATAGCATTCAAAGACGGAGTAAAAACAATCAGTAAAAACCATAAAAGTTTAACAAAGGAAAAATAAGGAGGAATTATGGATTATAAAAAAAGGTATGAAGAACTATTACAAATAATACTTAAAGCAAACAAAGAGTATTATACGGAAGACACACCTGTTTTGACAGACAGGGAATATGATAATTATATGTCTGAATTCTTAAAGATCGAAGAATTACATCCTGAGCTAGTAACACCAGACTCTCCAAGTCAAGTTATTGGTGGCAAAACAAAATCAAAATTTAATAAAATTAGACATGCAGTACCTCTTATGAGTTTAGCTGATGTCTTTAATGAAGATGAACTTATAGAATGGGACAAAAGAGTAAAAAAAGAAATAGATAATTGTACTTATGTATGTGAATTAAAAATTGATGGTTTATCAATTAATTTAACTTATAAAAGAGGAAAACTTGTTAGCGCTGCAACTAGAGGAGACGGAACAGTAGGTGAAGATGTTTTAGACAACATTTTGACAATAAAGTCTATCCCAAGATCTTTGAAAAACGATGATGATGTAGAAATTAGGGGAGAAGTTTACATGCCAATAGCTTCATTTAATAAACTAAATGAGGAACGAATTAAGGAAAATAAACCCGTATTTCAAAATTGCCGTAACGCAGCGGCTGGCTCACTTAGAGTACTTGATTCCAATATAACTAAACAAAGAAATCTAGAAGCTTTTTTTTATCATGTTCCTTCACAAAGGTTTTCTACACATGAACAAGCGTTAGATTACCTAAAAGAGAATAATTTTAATGTTAATCCTAATATAAAGAAAGTTGATTCTCTCAATGATGTTTTAAAATACATTGAGCATGCCACTGATCTTAGGGATACGCTTCCATACGACATCGACGGTGTTGTAATAAAAGTTAATGAAGTTAGTAAGCAAAATGAACTTGGTGTTACTGCTAAATACCCTAAATGGGCAATTGCTTACAAGTTTCCTGCAGAAGAAGTTACAACTACCCTTAGAGACTGTATATTCACAGTTGGAAGAACAGGACAAATAACCCCAAACGCAGTTTTAGATCCTGTAAGAGTAATGGGTTCTACTGTAAGAAGAGCAACACTTCATAATATGGATTTTATACGTGAACGAGACCTACAGATAGGTGATATAGTTGTTGTTAGAAAGGCAGGAGATGTAATACCAGAAGTCGTAAAAAACATTCCAGAAAGAAGAAAAAATACTATTCCAATTGAGGAAATTAAAACATGTCCAGTATGTAATTCTAATTTAATAAAAAGTTCTTCAGAAATTGACCTAATATGTCCAAACGATTTATGTCCTGCAAGAAATATTAACTCACTAATACACTATACTTCAAGAGGGGCAATGAATATAATTGGTCTAGGCGAAAGAATAATAGAAGATTTTTATAACATGAAAATAATTACAGATTTTACTAGCATATATAAATTAAACGAAAGAAAAGAAGAATTAATGGAATTAGAAGGTTTCGGTTCAAAAAGTGTTGAAAATCTGTTACAAAGTATTGAAAACTCTAAACAAAGAAGTCTAGAAAATTTACTTTTCGGGTTAGGCATTAAAGGAATAGGATCTAAAACTGCAAAAGTCCTTGCTAAGAAATTTGAAACAATCGATAATTTAAAAATACAGGAACTAAGCGACTTAGAAGTTATCGAAGATATAGGTCCAATCTTAGCTAAAAGTATTTATGATTATTTTAGGGATGAGGGTAACATTAAACTCATTGAAGAATTGAAAGATTTAGGCATTAACACATCATATCTTGGAGAAAAAGAAAAAAATAATGATTTAATAACAAATAAAAAATTTGTAATAACTGGAACTATTAGTGAGTATACTAGAGACGAGATAAAAAATATTTTGGAGTCCTATGGTGGAAATGTTTCAACAAGTGTAAGCAAAAATACTGATGTTTTAATAATGGGAGAATCACCTGGAAGCAAAAAAGAAAAAGCCGAAAAACTCAAAATTACTATATGGGATGAAGCAAAACTTAAAGAAATGTCAGACATTTTCACTAAATTTGAGAAAAATTAATTGATTTTATCGTAAATTTTATGTAAAATTGTTTTAGGAGGGAAAATGGTTTATGAAAAATAAGGAAAAAATTGTTAAAATTAGTATTGGAGTTATAATAGCACTTATAATGTTTATTCCTATTTTCAAAGATATGAATGAAAACAGACTATTAAAAACTATTGAGATGAAGGATTTACAAGAAACTATTAGTTCTACTGCATCTTATAAATACGCAGTTATTTATGTTGACTCTTCTGAAAAAGAAACAATTAAAGATTCTAAGAAGGAAGTTAAAAAAATCATCGATAAGTTTAAAACAGATGAAAAAGATGTTAAAGCTTATTATATTGATTCAACTGAACTAACTGATAATGATTTTAATACTCTTGGTTTAAAGAAATCTAAATCTGGTTATGTTTTTGTTGCAAATGGTGAAATACTGAATAGTGCAGCTAGTAATATTGAAAAGAAAAAATTAAGAAATTTAGTTGAACTTTACACTTCTACTGGCATTTCTAAAGATTTAATCAATTACAAAGTTGCTAAAAATGCAAAAGCATATTTAGGTTTAGTTGAAAGTAAAAAAGTAACCATGGCTGTATTTGGAAGAGCAAATTGCTATTATTGTCAACAATTTTTACCAGTTTATAACACTGTAGCAGGGGATTATAAGTTAGATATTTACTACTTTGATTCATTAAATTATGCAGAAGATGAATATAACAAGATTATGTCAGCTGGTTTAAAGATCCCTGCATCATGTAGTGAATCTGGTAAGGAAGCTAAATTAGAAAGCGGTTTTGGAACACCATTAACACTATTTACTAAAAAAGGTAAAGTAATAGATTGTATAAGTGGTTATTCAAATAAACAAAACCTAATATCTAAACTTAAAAAAGTAGGTTTAATTGCCGAAAAATAAAAAAATAAGAAGGTGTAAATCATGAATGGTGTATATGATATAGTCAAAGCATTTAAAAAGAGATATCCATTAACAATATGTCATAGATTAAGAGCTCATTCTAAGGTGGTTGAAAAACATTTAAATCCTGGAGAAACTGTCTCTTATGCTTTTGCAGGACAAAAAAACGAAAAATTATTTGATATATTTGATACAGCAATTGTCGCTGTAACAAATCATAGAATACTAGTTGTTCAAAAGAAAGTATTTTTTGGATACTCATTAAACTCAATAACACCAGACCTATATAATGATACAAAAATTAAAGCAGGTTTATTATTTGGAGTTATTGAAATTGATACTGTTAAAGAAAAGTTAGTATTCTCTGATCTTTCAAAAAGTGCTTTACCAGAGATCGAAACCGAAATATCATCATTTATGATAGAAGCTAAACAAAGATATGTTGAAAAATAAGCCTTTTGAAAGGCTTATTTTTATATAAAAGGAGTTTAATATGAAAATAATTAAACTAAAAAAGAAGGTAAAAATATTATTAATATTTTCTTTGTTTTTAATTATTATAATCATGATTTTAAAGTATCCAAAAAACTATAAAATCAATTATAGAATTAAAGATTTTAATATTACAGAGCAGTATATAAAAA
>CADBSQ010000035.1 GCA_902797415.1 uncultured Erysipelotrichaceae bacterium
ACCTGTCTGTTTTAAATTGTTTGGTTTTGAATATGAACTAATTATATAGTTATTTTCTTTCTTTAGTTTGTATTTCATATTGATATTGTCATTATTTGTTTCAACAAAGTTAATATTATATTTTAATGTATAGTTTGTTTTATTTTTTATAACGAATTTGTATGTATTGTGACTCTCTGGTGCAATTACATCATCAAGATGATACATCGAATTCGTAAATATTTTTGCTTGTGTTGCACCATTCCATGTCACTTCTTTGTCATATACAATAAGATCAGGATTTTCTTCAGTGCTTTCTTCTGCTGGTGTCGAAGGTACTTGATTTCCACCAGATGAATTTTCTTGATCGGAATTATTGTTGGCGATCCCAGCGTTTGATGCACGTTTTTCATACTTTTGATTATTTGTTTTTTTGTTATTATCTTCCCCTGATTCATCAGTTGCAATTTTTTTATCGTTTATTTCACAAGTATTACCCTTGTTACAAGTTATTTCTATGATGTCAACATTACCTGTTGGAATTTTTTTATCGTTTTCTTTTTTTATTACGCAACAGTTATGAACTAACAAAAGAATAATAATTACGATTAGAACAATTTTTATGATATTATCTTTTGTATTTTTTTTCTTCTTACTCATGCTTCACACTCCATTATGCTATCATTTAAAACCTACATTAAAAATGTAAGCTTTAAATGAAAGAATAATAAATTATTCTCTCTTGTAAATTATTACAGCTGTTAAGCAGCAGGATTAGGGTTTTGAGTTGCAGTTACAACTACAGGAATTGAGATATCTTGACCCTGAAGCGCTATATCGCTTGAATTAGCTGTATCATTGTCAACCCCATTCCAAACAACGTTTAATGTTACTGTTTTTTCCATTGAACTAGCTGAATAAGGAATTGTACCAGTTAGCGCGTTTCCTGGAGCAGCAGTAACAGTAAAGTTAGGATTATTAAGGGCAGTTGTATCTATACTAATTGCATAATCAACATCAACTTCTGAACCTGTTGCATCAATTACCACATTAACAGTACCATGGTCTCCAGGCGCAATTGTATCGTTTTTTCCAATTCTGGTATTTGCCCATGTAATGTCATTTGCAGTAAATGTGTCATTGGCAACTATATCAGTATTGTTAACTTTTACCACCCAGGCAGCTGCTTTAACAGAATCTGTACCAGTAGCTGAAGATTTATATATCGCGTAAGTAGTAAAGCTAATAGTAATTAATAATACTAATACTGCAATTACAAGTAGTTTCTTATTACCTTTCAAGTAAGCACCTCCTTCCAACTAATAATGGAAAGTAATTATGACTACTTATGTTGTATATGTAGTTCATATCATACTATCTTTATACACATTATATCATTTATAAATGTTATTTACAATTGTTTTGATGCTTTTTACTGTCCAACTTTCACACTTTTTTTGAAGTTTATTCATATTATAAAGTAGTGATAAATATGAATAAATGTTTAGAAATTAAAAATTTAAATAAATATTTTGATAAAAATTTAATAATTGATAATGTTTCTTTTGCTTTAGATGAAGGTGAGATACTTGCTATTTTAGGACCAAGTGGATGTGGTAAGTCAACAATTTTAAATATTATTAGTGGACTAGAAAAAGACTATGACGGTATAATCTACTTAAAAAACAATCCCAATATATCATATATGTTCCAAGAAGATGCCCTTTTGAATCATTTAAATGTTTATAAAAATGCTTCATTAGGTTTAATCTTAAATCATACAAGGACAATCAGTAGTTTTAAAGAAATTGATAATATGCTAAAAGAATACAAGCTTATAAATTATAAAGATAAGAATATTAATAGTCTATCAGGTGGTATGAAAAAGAGATTATCTTTAATTAGAGCACTTGCAACTAATCCAACTCTTCTGCTTTTAGATGAACCATTTAGTGCATTAGATTTTTATTCCCGAATAAGGGTAAGTGATGATGTGTTAAAAAAGATTAGAACAAAAAAAATATCTACAATTATCATCACTCATGATATTGAAGAAGCTATTTATTTCGCAGATAGAATAATTATTTTAACAAAAAAACCTGCTAAGATTAAGAAAGTAATTGATGTTAATATAGACAAAAAACTAAAAATAATGGATAAAAGAAAAACAGAAGAATTTAATCAACTATTAGATGACATATGGAGTGTCCTAGATGAGTAAAAAAGTATTTATAACTCAAATACTAATTGTACTGTTATTCTTAGGTATATGGCAAACATTAGCTCATTTTAACATAATTAATACCTTTATCTTCTCTTCACCTTTTAAAGTGTTTAAAACTATGATAGATCTAACTGTTAACCATAATCTTATATATCACATTTTTGTAACTATAAAAGAAATAATTGTGTCTTTTATTTTAGGTATTACTATTGCATTCTTTATAAGTGTATTCCTGTACTTAAATCCCTTTATTGCTAAAACTGTTGAACCTTTTTTAACAATGCTTAACTCTATGCCAAAAGTTGCATTAGGTCCAATTATAATAATATGGGTTGGTGCAAATACTAAAGCAATTATATTCATGGCACTTTTAATAAATGTAATTGTATCTATTCTAAACATCTATAATGGGTTTATAAATATTGATGCAACAAAGAAAAAGATTTTTAAAGTATTTAAATCCAATAAAAAAGATGAACTATTGTATTTAGTTATCCCTGAAAATAAAAATATAATTGTAAATACCATAAAAATAAATATATCACTTACTATGATTGGTGTTATAATGGGTGAATTTTTAGTTAGCAAAAGTGGTATAGGTTATTTAATTGTATATGGTACTCAAGTATTTAATTTAGATATAGTATTTAGTGGTATTTTTATTTTAATCTTTATATCATGTATCATCTATATACTTACAAATTATATATGTAAAAAAATATAGACTACTCTATAATAAAGTAGTCTTTACTGTTTATTTTGTAATATTCTAAATAGTATGGTTTATAATCATCTGATGGAATTAATGTATATGGACTCGTCCTCTTATATTTTTTGTCTAATTTTATATTATGTATATTACAAGGTAAATCTCTTTTTATTTGGTTCTTTATATATTCATTTTTATAGAATGAATCGGCATATATAAATATTAGAAGTATAAGAGTTAGTATACTCGCAGTATTTAATGTAATATACAAGTAATTCTTTGGATAAATAAAATTAAGTATATCAAGTATTATAAGTACATCTATTACATATATAAACGATATACTA
This sequence comes from uncultured Erysipelotrichaceae bacterium, assembly GCA_902797415.1. Lineage (GTDB taxonomy): Bacteria > Bacillota_I > Bacilli_A > RF39 > UBA660 > RUG11867. The sequence goes on from CADBSQ010000035.1 coordinate 3,260, forward strand.
GTTTCATTTACCAAGTTTTGACTAAGTAGTATCAAAACATATACTATTTTAAACACATAATAAATAATTATCTTTCTTTTAAACATACAACTATTATTAAAATTAAATAATATAAATATTGAGCTAATAGTAAATAATATGTACAAAATATACGTTAAATAATAATGCATATTTATAAAATGACCTAAAGTATAAAGAATAATTACAACATCAGAAAGTATAGTAAGTAACTTTAATTTTTTACTTTTAAATCGAATAATATTTATAGACAAAAGAAATACTATTGTTATAAAGATAAAACTAAAAGTATTTTTTGTATAGAATAAAGGCACTAAAGTATGAAAAATGTGCTCCACTATATTTGGTATATATGCATATGAATTGGAATAATTATACCCATACATTACAGTTCCTGCCCCAGCAATACACCCTAAAAATAAAGTTAAATGATTGCGAGAATTTTCTTTTTTAATAATCTTATAAAATAATACTATTAAAGAAACTATCAAAAACATTATTGTAAACACAGGATTAATCAAACTAACTATATAACCAAAGATAAAGCATATATAAGGCTTAAGACTCTGCAGATTATTTCGTACTAAAAAGTTAATGTATATAATACTAAAAATGATTGGCAACAAATAGTTAACTATATAGTAACTATTTGTACATATCTTAAATATACTGTTAGGAAATAAAATGATTAAATATAATCCCAATAGTGGTATACTTTTATTCTCTTTATTGACCAGTTTGTATATTATATATATCAAAGAGGATAATAAAGTCGTTATAAAGATTAC
>CADBSQ010000036.1 GCA_902797415.1 uncultured Erysipelotrichaceae bacterium
ATACATATCTGATATTACGACCTCTACAGAATGCCTATTTTCACAGTATGTAAAATACTGTATTAGGTATTCTTTTTTTCTGCTTGGTAGAATATCCAAGGCTTTTTTATGTATAGGATCATTTATTATACATGCATACTTCCCTTCATTTGTGTCTGCTTTAAATTCATCTAATGATATTATTCTAGGTAATAATCTTATATGTTCTGGTTGATTTTTCATTGCTTCTTCTAATATTTTTCTTACTTCCATATCTGTTATATTATTTTCAAATGAATACTTTTTAAACTTCTTTCGTGATTCAACAAATCTTGTAATATTTTTATTCTAAGTTTTTCCGATATACTTCTATTTTTAGCATTTATATTCATTGGTTCTGTAAATTTCTTATCGCAATTATGACATTTAAATCTTCGCTTAGTAACTATTAATTTGCTATGATGCTCTTCTATTTTTAAGTCTTTTATTACCATGGGTTTTAATCTATCATGTATACTTTTAGTAAATTTGTTACAATAAGGACATCTTACTTTCTTTTTTCGACTCTCAACATATATTATTTTTTCTCCTCTGGCTTCTTCTATTTTGGTTATCTTAATGTCTTTTCCTAACTTTAATAGTTTTTCTACTTCTTTCACTTCTCTTTACCTTCTTCCCAACTACATTATCTCATATAAAAACATCAGTTAAAACAACTGATGTTTTTCCCACTAAAATTTGAAGCTTTGTTTGCTAAATCTCCCACTAAAGTTTGAAGTTTAAAAAAAAGACGCCCCACCAAAGTTTGATGAAACATCAATTTTTCTCCCCACTAGAATTTGTAGAGCCCTTAAAAACCACACTATGGTGGTTAGTTTAGTTCAAGAGCTTTTATTGCTTTAGCATCTTCTAACTTTTTAATATCGATGTTCATCTGTTTCATGGTGTAATTTATAATTATTTTTTCTAAATCACTAATTAATGATTCTAAAGCGTCTTCACTTCCTAAAGATTCTTCGATGTTTATATTAAGAAGTTTGTAATTAGTTAGTATAATTTGAGAAAGATCTGTTTCATCTAAAATAGTGATGTTGTTAATTAAAGTGTTGTTTGGATCTAGAACGAATTCTCTTAATTCATCTATGTTCTTATCAATTATATCATAATCAATTGTTTCCATATGTTCCTTGAAATAATCAGCGGCAATCTTATAATACTCAGTGATTAGTAAAAATACCTTAAATAAAGTGGAATTATCTTTAATATGTTCTTTAATTGCAACTTTAAACATATTAGTGTCTATTTCATCATAAAGAGCCTTTATTTCAGCGATTTTAGCATTTATTTCAGGTTCTAATTTATCTACACTGGTTCTTGTTATTATATTAGAAGATTTTTTATTTAACTTAAATAGTTTAGATTCTAAAGAAGATATTTTCTTAAGAGTTTTTTTCATATAATCCTTTTCTAAAGTATCTTTATATAAAGTTCGTGCTTTATCAATTAGATCTTTATATTTTAAATAATTTTTGTACTCTCTTAAAGAATATATTAATTGTCTTATAAGATCTATTTTAGAATCATCATAATCATTATTAATAAATAGTTTTGATGTTATATCTTTAATGTTTTCATCGGTATAATTTGATATATCTAGTTTTTGAGTGTATATATCAATAACAAGATTTGTTTTACTAGAGTATGGATTTATTTGATTTCTTAAGAAGTTATAATCATCCATAAGTGTTGTTTCTGCTTTTGTAAACCTTTCCTTGATTTCCTTATTAAGACTTTCAATATATTTTTTAGCTTTAGATTCATACTTAATATAAAGATGTCTTAAATTTAATTCTATTTGAATAATAATATCAGGACATTTCCAATATATTCTATCAAAAGTTTGTTTTATTAATTCATTCGTTAATTCATTTTCAAAAAACATTTTCATGTAGTCTTTAACATCATGTGAATAATTAAAATCATCGATGGTTAAAGGCATACCTGCTGTCTTAAATATATTTAATGTATTTAATATTTTCTTATTGGTTTTGATTAATTCTTCGCCTTCATATGATGACAACTGATATATTACTTTATCTAGATTTAATTTTTCAAAAGGAGTACTTATTGTACTAGTGTATGATATAGCGTTTAGAAGTTTATTTAAAGCAGAAGAATTGTCTTTAACGTCTTCTTTTTTTAGATTATCAAATTCAACTAATCTACTTTTTAACTCTTCCACTACCTCATCTATTTTCTTTTGATATGTATTCATTTCTGTGGTAAGTTCTTCTAAGAATCTTTCTTTGTTTTTTCTGTTGTTGACAGGAAGACCATTTAATAATTCATTAGTAAGATTTATTTCTTTATCTAGTTTTTCTATCATTTTTCTTTACCTTCTTCTTTGTTTTCCTCGGAATCTGAAGATTCTTCAGATTCTTCAGATTCCTCGGTTTTCTCAGGTTCTTTGGGTTCTTCTTTACCCAGTGGGTCTTCCTCATCTAATTTACTTGTTATATCAGTTTTTCTACCATCTAATTCTTTCATGTAAGTAGTTAATTTATTATAATAATTAATCAATTCATCCGTTGAAATATCTTTCATACTAAAACCTCCTATTTAATTATAACATATTGATAACAATCACCAATAAAAGTATTTCCATCATATAAACTAAAGACAAACTTATATGTACCACTTATAAGAAGAGTTCTTAAATAAAGTGCTTGATATGTATTATCTTGAGGATTTGTTGTAAACATATATTCATTTGTTGCTCCACTTATTGGTGTTAGTGTATTTGTTACATAGTTTGCTAGATCAACTTCTGTATAATCGTAATCATATACAGTATCATATTCTCTTCTAAATAACTTAACATGAATATTTGGATTAGCGAATGTTGATGCATACTCTAACTTAAAGTTTAAAGTATTGTTGTTATTTAGAGTATAACCTAGCATTTTATCGATCATCATTTCATTATCTGTTAGTTTAACCTTTAATCCATAAGTACTATTTATTACCGTGAATGGTATTTCTAAAGTATCTTGTGGATCATAACCATAATATATACCGTCTGGCGAAGTGAATGACTCTACCTTCAGCTTGTAGTTACCACTTGCTAGATTGCAGTTTTCAGTATTTATTCTAATATATTTTAGAATGTTAGCAACTTTGTCTGCAACTGGTATTCTAACTGTTCCATCCATACGTGGATAATAATTCATTCCATCAACGGTGTAGTATAAACCTAAAAGACTACTGTTGTTTAGCTGAACATCATTAGTATTGTATACAGAAAGTTTAATACCTGCTTTTTTATCATTGTGACTTGTGTCAACTACCGGCAATGAATTTACTATTGGTTGTGTAAAATTACCCGTTAAGTTTAGTGTAACTGTGTCACCTATGTAAAC
>CADBSQ010000037.1 GCA_902797415.1 uncultured Erysipelotrichaceae bacterium
GCTTTTTCAGTATTCTTTTTATTTGAACCAAGTAAGGGAGCATAATAAAGAACTGAACTAAGGACAAAAGAAACTAGTATACGAGTTTTAAAGTAGAAAGGTACATTCCTATTGGTTAAAAATCTAAAAAAAGAGTTAACTGTATAATTAATTTTATTGTTCATCTTAGCAATATTAGGTTCTAAATCCAATAATTCATTGAAAGGTATACCAAGATATGTATATTGATTAGCGCTTGGTAGATGGCTCATAACAAGCTTAAACGTAGGATTAACATAATGCCTTGAAGGTATAAAATTCTTTGGTTTAACAACAAGTATAGCGCATTTATTGATTCCAAAAGTCATTTCATTTTTAATACCCCAATCATGAGCAATATTCAAAAGGTTTTTAAGTGAAGATTTTGTAGGAGCTAATAATACAATATCATCAGCAAATAATCCACCACAACACTTTTTCTTTTCAGTAATCACACCATATCTTTTACATTTATCAAAAATATCATTGATAAATATATTGAATAAAATAGGTGAGAGAGGACACCCTTGGCGAACACCACGGTGTATTGGAAATTCTTTTGAAAGTTTACCATTAAAGTTTGCACGAGCTTTCGAGGTAAGGTATAGATTAGTAATGAATTGAAGGCATTTACCACGAATACCAAGATTATTTAGTTTAGTAAGTATATTGTAAATAGGAACTGAATCATAAGCTTTTTTAAGGTCAAGAAAGGCAAGAAAGGTAAATTTATCCTTAAATTTTCTTCTTTGACAAATTTCACGAATGGATACAAATAAACTAATACATTCTTCTTTATTTCTAAAACCAAACTGTTCTGGTCTAATTATTCCATTAGAAAAAGCATAGTCCGATATTCTTTTAGTGACAATTTTTGATAGAATTTTTAAACCTACATTGATGAGTGAAATACCACGATAATTATTACAATCTGAAAGATCCCCTTTTTTAGGAATAGAAACAATAGAAGCAGAGTTCCATTCATTAGGAAAGTCACCATCCCAAATTTTATTAAAAAGTAATAACAGACACTTTGCACAATCGGAATAAGTAACCTCTTGATTAGAGTCATCCTGAGAAGAAGTACTACTCTCAGAATTAAAAAATGCTTTAAAAAATTCTGTAGGTATACCATCAGGACCAGGTGCTTTGTTATTTTTCATTGAAAGAACAGTTGAATGAATTTCTGACATGGAAATAGGTTGATTAATATCCCATGATTCTTGAGGAGAAGAAGAATTATTAAGTATTCTTTTCCAATAATTTTCATTAAGACTGTGACCAGTTATATCAGAAGCAAGTTCTTCATAGTGTTCTGCAAAACGATTGAGTTGATCTTCTTGGGATACTAGAACATTACCTTCTTTATCTTTAATGTATACAGGTGATTGGGAAGGAGAGTAAGAAGGTTTAGAGATTTTCTTAAGTCCAGACCAACCACGCTGGGCATCATTTTTTAAGAAACATTCGCCGATGGAATGAATCAAATTTTTAAATCTAATAATCCTAATATTTCTTTTAATACTAATGATATAATCAGAAAGAACTCTATATTCTTTTGAGAGATCACAAAATTCTTGAAGATTTGACAAATCATTACGAAGTTTAAAATTTTTAATCCTTTTATAAAATAAATGTTTTTCATGTGATAATTTCTTAATATAAGCAGGACAATGGAACGCTGAACCCTGTAAATTTGTAGGAACTCTTGCTTGAATGTCATCGCCTACTTTATTTGCTGTGTCAAGAAGTTTTTTAACCATTGTATTAGAGTCTAGATTATCATTATGTTCAAATTCATCCAGTAAACATGTGAATTTATTATGAGAGAAGATTGCTTCACGTTTATCCCTACAAATTCGATTAGACCACTTAATTTGTTTATCCCGAGGCGGAGTAACAAAACCATCAGGAGATGTTTTTTTACAAGAAAGAATAAGTGGTAAATGGTCAGAGATGTCATTAAAAGAGTAGCATACAGAAGCAATATTCAGATAATCTCTTAATTTATCGTTCACTACTATAAAGTCAATACAAGAATTCTTTCCACCATTAGACCAAGTAAATTGATGACCAACCATATCCATAACAAACCATTGAGGGGAAATTCTAAGAATAAGATCTTTGAGTTGTTGCTTGGTCATGTTGAAATCACCAACAATAGCCGAAGGGTTATTCTGATGGTTCTTGAGCCAATTAGCAAAATCAGTTTCCGCTTTTTCTCTAGAGTCTTTGTGTTTTTTGCTAGGGATGTAAATGTTCCCTAAAGAACATCTGACACCCCAAAAAGAGACTATATTTACTGAGAGTATATATCTATATTCAAAATCATCATTAGTGAATTGGCAGGAGGAGTGCACACCTATATAAAGGCCTCTCATACCAGGGATTTTTTTGTCCGCACGTCTCAGTACTGTTCTATAATGATTAAGGAATGGATATGAGTTAGAAAAAGAGTTAAGGAATGAACTATTACCGACTTCTTGAAGACAAATACAAATAGGATTAAAGATTGAATTAAAATTGGTAAGTCCGTCACGTTTTTCAGAATTCCAACCATTTATGTTCCAGCTAATACAGAGGTTGAAATATTGAGTATTCGAGAAAGGGTTAGCATACAGGAGGCTTTCAGAGATGGGGATTGAGGGTTCAGAATAAAACCTGGTTCTATTATGATTAACATTGCTAAATGTACGTATCCTTGAAGTAATCTTCCATTTTATTCTTTTAACAGGTAAGTGCTTAGTAATCAAATAAATAACCTTCAAATAATCCGTATAATTATTATAGTTAACTCTTAGGATGAAGTAGTTTTCCATATTAATATAGTGTTTTTTAACGATTCCATGAACAACTTCATTACAATTTGATATCTTTTTGCTTAAAAATTCCCATAGTCTACTTTCAGTCCAAGATTCAAGATCATGAATGAAAATTAAAACAAATTTATCATGGTCAGGACCATAATGTCGCAGACCTCTTCGTATAGTTGACATAATAAAATAAAAAACTTATCTATATTAATAAAAAGTAAATGTAATATAAAAATAAAAAAAATAAAATTAGTAAAAAATTAAAAAATTAAAAAAAATAAAAATTTATTGCTGTTGTCTTCTCTTTCGTGTATATTGTTTGCTAAAACTTGTTTGTTTTTCTTTCTTTTTGTGTTGACTAGTTTTTAATTAATGATTTTCAATTATAAATTCCTGTTTTATGTAAAAATTTCTGTAAAATAATCATATATAATATAAAATTTAAATGTTAATGAAATAATAGTTGTGAAAAACTATAAAAAGATTCCCATCCGTTAAATAATGTCTCAAACACAAGCTTTGGAGTGAATCAATCTCCTACATTCCCATTTTACAATAGCTACATGAGAGTTTAAAATAATACTATAGAAAAATACATATATAAAATAATGCCAAAGTAAAAAATACAATAGATTCATTACAATGATAATATGTAGAAACTACATGATATTATTAATTATACAACTCCAATGTTACTACATATCCAGTTTAAAACAATATAAAACATCAGGTTCACTTTTTACAGCTCTCCTATATTCCATTATCTCTTCGTACTAGAAGCTACTTAAGAAAGGAAAACCATCGATTATCATCAGAATTACAAAAAACTGTAATTAGTACACCTGATATAGGTTATTCCTTTCTCCTCAACCCTCCATGGACCTGGAAAAAAAATCCACTTCTTCGGGAATACAACTTCATCAACCACAATATAGAGACAATATTGTAAAAATGGAAGAATGAAGAAGCGTCGACTAACAGTAGTTTCACCTGAAAGTCAACTGACCTACAATATAAAAGTTACACCTCATGTAGGCTACTGTCTTTCTGTCTCTATTCCACCCCTCCGACCTAGACAGCTTATAGGCCATCATCGGGGTGTATCATAATAATTAAAAAAAAAATGTTTTTTAAGTATTAACAATAAATAAATAATAAATAATTGAATAATAATTGA
>CADBSQ010000038.1 GCA_902797415.1 uncultured Erysipelotrichaceae bacterium
AACCATTTTAATCGCATTACCTCTTTTTGAAGTAAAATTTCCAACTGATCCCAAAATATACCTACTTCTCGGAATTGCATGCATTTTTTACGCATTATCAGATAGAATGTACACAGCATCCCTTAAAAAGTTAGAAGTTTCAACCTACAGTTTTTTAGGCCAATTATCAAACATTTTTATATTTATCTTTGGTCTATTATTCTTTAAAGAACCACTTGTTATTGCAAGGGTATTTGGGGCTATACTAATACTTATTGCTAACCTTATGGTTCTCTACAAAAAAGGAAAGCTTGAATTAAACAAATACAGTTTCTTTAACATAATTGCCAACTTTTCTTTTGCAGTTGGTACAACACTTAGTATAGGTATTTCTGACTTATTTAACATACCATTGTATGTAAGCATAACGCTTTGCATGTCATCATTGTTAATCTTTATTACAGAAAATATCAAAATAAAAGACATTGTAAAAGAATTTAAAACAAACAATAAAAAATCCATTATTACAGTTGGTGTTTTAGATGGCATTACAAGTGTAATTATGTTCAGGGCATACCAATTAGGAGATGTAACACTCTTAGCACCGCTGTTTTCATTAAGAACAATTCTAAATGTTTTTGCAGCACATATCTTTTTAAAAGAAAAAAAATCGTTATTAAAAAAACTAATCGCTGGAATAATCGTTATAATAGGTATAATATTTATGAATGCTTAGCTACACAAAAAACCTCTAACAAGGTTTTTCTTTTAAATTCTTGCATTTTTGGTTTAATTGTGGTATTATACTTCTCACTTAAGGGGGGTTAGGCGATGAATACTGTTAAAGAAAATATAATTGAAGTTTTAAATGAAAAAAATAAACCAGAAAAAATAGAAATAATAAAATATTTTAAATTTGAAAATAATAAAAACGAGTATATTATTTATAAAAGTTTAGATATTCCATCAAAAGATAAAAATATTATTTTTTCAGCGGAAGTTATTGAAACAGAAGATAGTATTACTTTAAAAAATATAGAAGATGAAAACATAGCAAAAGAAATTGAAAGAATTGCAAAGGAGGCTTTATCATGAGAAAAATAAATGACTTACATATTTTTGAATTAACTAATAAAAGTAAAAACATTAAGATTGCTGCTAAAAGAACAGTGGCATGCGTTCTTCTAACATCAATGATAGGATCATTTGGTATAAGTATAAATGGTGCAGATGCTTTTAGTGCTACTAAATATACTACAGAAAGAACTTATGTAGAAGAACAAATTTATTCAAGCATATCTCAAAATACTCAATCTCTCATTAATAAGTTAGGTATAATTTTAGGCTATGATGTTGTACCAAATGATTACTATAATTGCAATTTAAATAGGCTAAAAGAAGAACTTATAAAATATTTATCTCCTCAAGATACAAATAAACTAATTAAAAATATAGACACCTTATTAATTATTGACTTTATCATAGATAATAATGATTTTAGCACCACTGAAGAAAAAGATGAGTATGATGTATCTATTGGTGATTATAATAGAATACATATGGATACAGAAGAGTTACTTGTATCTTTATTTGAGAATAAAACAAATATGAAAGCAAATGATTCACGCATTGGCAAAATGTTATTTGGTTTATACATTCTAAAGAAAAATGGTGAAGAACCGAATGAAGGTTATGTAATTTATGATGCTAAACAATATGACAAAGATAATTATCTAGTTACCCTTGATTTTTGGGGCTCTTACTCGCTATTTATAGGTGATATAGATTATTTTAATAAACCAATAGAAGAAAAAAGAGCGCTTTGGAAAGAATATGAAAAAGAAATAGCTGAAGGAATTGGTGCAGAAAAAGTATATATAGGGGGTTCTGTTTCGGATTCTAAAGGAACATCTATCCTGGTTGGAAACATTTCTCTTAAAGTACCTACTGAAGAATTAGATACCTATGATTATAATGGAGTTGTAGATAATATGCACCAAATGTTTTCTAATGATCCCGATAAAACAAAAGTAAATAATTTTTAAAAACTATAATTTACAAACTCACATAAAAAAATATTTATATTTAACACCGGTTTTACTGGTGTTTTTTTATTAAAAAATGTGTTATTATACACATAACTAAGGGAGTTGTAACGTATGAATTATATTAAAAAGGTTTTTAACATATACAACATTAGCGATTTAACCACAGAAAGTATTATAGTAAGTATATTTATCATACTAATAGATAAATATAATCTTATATCACTATGTTTAAGAAATGATTTAACATTTATCATAATATTATTAAGCCTTTGCTTAATAATTAGAACTATAAATAAATCAAACATCAAAAAACTCTTTTTAAAAGGTATTAATGAATTAGACAAATATGTATATGAAGGTTTCTTTTTAATATTAGTTTTACTTTGCTATACTTTATTATTTAATTATAAACTTTATAAACTTATTATACTTTCTATCATAAGTATTTTGTTTTTAGTAGTATTTATTATTAGAACATTTAAAAATAAAAAAGTAGTAACAAAAGCAAAGAATGTATTAGATTTAAAAGAAATTTGCGATAAAAAAATTGATTTAAAGAATTATGATGAAATGGTTTTAATTGAAGAAAAAGATGTTGAGTATGACCTATTAAATAGATCTGCTTTAATAAATCAGTTGTATAGTGTTATAGTAAGAAGTCTTCCTTCAAGAAGCTTTACAATAGGCTTAAATGGTAGATGGGGTAGTGGTAAAACAACTATTGTAAATAATGTACTTAATAAACTTAAAAACAGCAAAGAAATATCAAATTACCTAGTAGTTAGATTTGATCCTTGGATGTTTAATGATGAAAGATTAATGTTAGAGTCTTTCTTAAAAGAAATATTTAAAGTAACTAATTACAGCATCTCACCACTTAAAAAAAATGAAATCATAGAAGATGTCGTTACATCAATCTTTCCTGCTAGTTATAAATCTATGTTAAGATTTATTCTTTCAGAAATAAATGAGAATAAAGATAAACTAGATATTACAAAAGTAGTTAATAATTATTTAGAAAGTAATAAGAAGAAACTACTTATAGTAATCGACAATCTCGATAGAATTGATGGAGACAAAGCATTATTCTTGATTAAATGTTTAGACTCTGTTTTAAACTTTGAAAACACAATAAATATACTTTTATATGATGAAGACATAATTAATAATGTATTAAAAGATAAATTTAATTTTAGCGAAAAATATATGGAAAAGTTAGTTCAATTAAAAATAGATATACCTATAATTGATAAACATTTAATAGATGATATTAAAAATATTGTATCAAACAATCTCGTTTATGGTGGTGAAAAAATACTTAACTTTGTCGGCAGTGAAAAATATGAGTTCGATAATCTAAGGGAATTAAAAAGATACTTAAATTCAATTATATCTCTTACGCTAGATACTAAAAACGAGCTAAATAGTAAAGATTACTCGATATTAAAATATATTCAATTAAAGTGTCCAGAACTTTATTATGAGATATGGAATAATAAACGATTCTTTATATCATACGATGCAAAATATGATAGGGATATTCCATATATTATTTATCACGAAAATGAAAATGCCGAAGAGGAATATTTTAAAAAGCTGTATGCAAATGAAAAATATAAAGATTATTTAAAATATGCAGAAAAAGTATTTCCTAGCATGAAAGAAAGTAGAAAACCAAGCTATTCTAGGGCATATTCTTTAAAATCATATAGTGAAAGCGTTCTAAAAAACAAAGCATCTAATGCTAGATATTTCGATTTATATTTTACCGACGAAGAAAATGATTTTACAAGATTAAGAAAAGAAGTTTTAAAAATCATTTC
>CADBSQ010000039.1 GCA_902797415.1 uncultured Erysipelotrichaceae bacterium
CCACTAAAATGAACTGTATCGTGCATAGTAGTTTTGTTTTCATTTATATAATCAACGAAAGAAATAATACCCTTTTCATAATGATAAGTTTCTTTTAAATGATCTTCTTCATCAACGATTTCTACTGTCAGGTTTTTTAATAAGAATGCACTTTCTTGCATACGTTCACAAATGGTAGTAAAACTAAACATAGTATCTCCAAATATCTCTGTACTAGGTTTAAATGTAACACTTGTACCAGTTTTGTTAGTTTTACCTATTTCATGTAAGTCTTCTTTTAGAACTCCACCATCAGTAAATTTAATGTTAACAATTTTACCATCACGGCAAATCGTTACTTCCATAAATTCAGATAATGCATTTACGACGCTTGCACCAACTCCGTGTAAACCACCTGATACTTTGTAGTTACCTTCTTCGAATTTACCGCCTGCATGAAGTACTGTATAGATTACTTCTGGTGTTGATTTTCCACTTGCATGCATTCCAATTGGTACTCCTCGTCCATTATCTGTAATGGTTATAGAGTTATCTTTATGGATTACTATTCTAATTTTATTACCAAAACCATTAATGATTTCATCAATAGCATTATCAACGATTTCCCATACTAAATGATGCATACCTCTTTTATCAGTTGAGCCGATATACATACCTGGTCTTTTTCTTACTGCTTCGAGTCCTTCTAATATCTTAATCGAATTTTCATCGTATTTATTCATAAAATCACCATAACTAATATAACAAAAAAAAAGAAAGTTATCAAATCTATTTTGATAGTTTCTTTTTTTTCGTTGACAAATCTTTTTACCAACAATATAATAATTTACCAAAAGGAGGAGAAACTTATGTACGATCCTGATGGTGAATTACCAGGTGATGGTATATATGCTATAGGTATCATTGTTACATGTATTGTAATACCTATTTGTATGGGTATAGCTGCTGGGGATGAACCAGATAAAGCCCAAATTGAAACAGAAGAAGCTGAAGTTCAAGAAACATCTCAAAATACACCATATTGTGTTACAGTTGAAGATAATAATGTATACATAATTCAAGCCTACAATGTATATAAAGGTTACGAAAATGCCGAGTATTATTACTGCTATGTAAATGAAAACTCATATGAGTTACTACCTATAAAGAATACAAAAATAGTCAGTTCTTTAGAGGAAGCAGAAGACGAAGCAGATTATTATGAAAGTGAAGGCTTTGATGTAAAATGGAATTTATTAAAAAATAAAAAACAAGCCAGTATTTAACAAAAATCCACTCAAATCAGTGGATTTTTATTTTGATATTATTAACCAATTACATAAGGATTTTCAGGGGATCCATTTCCTCCGGAAATTGTCACATCAGATTTTAGATAGACTGATGGATGAACCTCATACGTAGAGTAAAGAACACCACTACCTGAAAGACGTCGTTCATCAATATAATTTACACTACAAGAAACATTTGAAATAGGGGTTATTGTCCAATGCTGCTCCAAAGATATTACTAAATAATCGTTTGCATAACAGTTATTATCATAAAAATCTCTTAAATATGTCTTTAAACACTGATTTCGTACGGTTCCTCCTACTGCGTATCCAAAATCACTTGGATATATCAAAGCTACCATCCCAATCCAAGATGTTGTTCTCGGACAATATTCATCGTTGCATGTACCTGATGGATTTCCAACAACTACTGTTCCTCTTTCCTTTTTGTAAAATTCATCTGTAAAAATAGTTTGATGAGGAGTTCCCCCTAAATACCATTTGGCATCTCCTATTAGGCTTTGTGCTGTTTGTGATAATCCTTTGGTATAATCATATTCTCCTGTTTGTGTATTGCTCCAATAGTTATACCACATCGTGTTTGTATTTAAAGATGTATTTAAATAGTCTCCATTAAGTTCATTTTTTAAATCTGCCCCAGTCCAATCATTTACTCCATATCCTCCATTTACTCCTGATGCTGATGAATCCCACGAATAACTTCCGAGTGATGTCGCTCTAATTAATTTTATTCTTGTTTCTAAATTTCCTGTTCCATCATCCACATTATTCATTATTCCCACTATTCGCCAGCCTGCTGTTTCTCCATTAAATGTTACGTAGTTACATGGATTTGCTCCTACGTATCTTAAGTTATTATCAACAGTTCCATCATAAGCAAGTGTGTTTGTACATGTTGCTCCTTGTGGAGCAGTTTTTGTTATTACATTAGTCGAGTTTGTTGGTTCTCCTGCTACTAAATTCTGTATGGTATCTGCTCCCGTTAACTTACCTTCTTCTAGATTAAAGTAACTATAAAAAGAAGCATTTATGTCACTGTTTTGTTCTATATCTAGATTATTTAATGTTATTGTTAGTTTATAATAGTATGTAGTGTTTACTGGCACTAAGATTCCGTTTTTTAATTGTTTAGTTGTCTCTGCACTACTTGTTGGGACTTTCCCAGAGCCAATACTTGTGTAGGTTCCGTTTTCGCTTGTACTTTGTTCTAATGTATATGTTAAACTATTGGGTGTGTACGTATTTACTAAGTTATACCAATTGATTTTTGCATATGCATCTACTGTTCCTGTGTTTTGTAAAGTAAATTTCTTAGTTATAGATTGTCCTAAATTTAAAGTACCGCTTATTCCATTATCATTGTCATCAAATTTTAAAGACATGGTTGCAGTTTCTGTTTGAATTTTTTCATTATTATCGTTTGATACTGTACTGCTGAAGAAGGCAAAACCTATTCCTCCTAGTACTAAAAACGCTGCTACTGTTATAAATATTGCCATTATTTTGTTTTTTTTATCTGTGTTCATTGTTGCCCTACTTTC
>CADBSQ010000040.1 GCA_902797415.1 uncultured Erysipelotrichaceae bacterium
AAAATAACACCAAGCAATTCAATTAGTGTAAATCCCTTTTTCATCATATCACCTTTTTCTAACTATTTAAGTATATCAGTATTTACTTGAAAATTCAATCTATTTATAGTATAATTCTATTAACTTTTAACGCTTTACTATTTTTTATTTTTTAGAAAGAAGGAAATATTATTATGAAAAAAAACAATGAAACTATCTCAGTTTTTGCCTTAGGCGGATTAGGTGAGATAGGTAAAAATATGTACGTTATTAAGTCTGATAAAGAAATAATTATAATTGACGCTGGTGTTATGTTTCCAGAGGATGAACTTTTGGGAATAGATTATGTAATACAAGATGTTAGTTATTTAAAAGAAAATGAAAAGTTAATTAAAGGTTTATTTATAACTCATGGTCATGAGGATCATATTGGTGGTATACCTTTCTTACTTCAAAATGTAAATATTCCTAAAATATATGCTTCTAAAGTAGCTAATGATTTAATTGTAAAAAAGTTAGTTGATAGAAATATTAGATACGATAATTTAGAAATTATTAATGAAGACTCAAAGATAAAGCTTAAAACAATGGAAGTAGAATTTATTAGAACAAGCCACTCTATTCCAGAAAGTATGGCTATTGCCGTTCATACAAGTGAAGGAATTATTATTCAAACCGGAGACTTTAAGTTTGATTTAACGCCAATTGGACCAATGAGTGATATTCATAAGATGGCTAGACTTGGTGAAAAAGGTGTTAAACTTTTAATGAGTGATTCAACTAACTCTCTGAGTGAAGGTTTTTCTAAATCTGAGTCTAGTGTTGATGAAACTATTAATGATATTTTTGATGAATATAGTACAAGAAGAATTATTTTAGCAACTTTTGCTTCAAATATTTATCGTATAAAGCATATAGTTGAAACATGTAGAACCCATGGAAGAAAAGTTGTTATTTATGGAAGAAGTATGGAAAATTCAAAGGAAATAGCACTTAACAACGGTCTTATTAAAGATAAAACTATTTTTATTGAAGCTAATGAAGCTAAATCACTTAAGAAACAGGAAGTTTGTATACTTTGTACTGGATCTCAAGGAGAACCACTTGCAGCTTTATCCAGAATGGCGGAAGGTACACATAAACAAATCACTTTAATGCCAGATGATGTTGTTGTATTTTCTTCAAGCCCTATTCCAGGTAATAAAGCTAGTGTTAATAGAGTCATAAATAAATTATATTTAAAAGGTATTAAAGTTGTAACAAATTCTTCTGCTCCTGATATTCACACTTCAGGACATGCTATGCAAGATGAACAAAAATTAATGCTTAGATTATTTAAACCTGAGTATTTTATGCCAATTCATGGTGAATACAGAATGCTTAAAAAACACAAAGAATCAGCAATTAGTTGTGGAGTAAAAAAAGAAAATATATTTATTTTAAAGAATGGTGAGTCTATAGAATTATCTGGTGGAGTCATTAAAAGAGGTAAAGACTACCCTGCTGGCGACATTTATGTCGATGGTTCTCGAATCGGAGGAGTTGGTTCTGTAGTTTTAAAAGATAGAAAACTGATGAGCAAGGATGGTATTTTAGTCGCTATAATAAATCTAGATATTAAAAATAAAACATTACTCTTACATCCAAATGTCACTACTCGCGGTTTTGTTCTTGTAAATGAAAATACTGATCTAATTTTATCTATAAGTAAAAAAATAGAATCTATTTGTAAAAAGTATTTACAAAAAAACAAATACAGTTATTTGGATTTCAAAAATCAAATTATTTTAGATTTAAATCCTTATATTTTAGAATTAACTGGAAGAAGGCCTATTATTCTTCCAGTGGTCATGGAATTGAATAAGTAAAGGAGTAGTTATGAAAAATAAGAAAAGCATCAATAATCAAACTATTGTTTTTAAGGTTAGTGATAATGTAAAAGAAGAAATTATAAAGTATTACAGCGATATTTTAAGGGATAAAAAACCTCCATATTCTGTATTTCAAGCAGATGATGGAGCAGGTACAGTAACCACTTTATATGAATCAGGAAAACTAATGATTCAAGGTATAAGCGCAGACTTGGATTATGAATTTTGGAAAGCAAGAGAAAAGATACTAAATAACAGAGATTTAGATGAAGAATTAAAAAAAGAACAAGAAAAGAAAGACAAGAAAAAAGAAGAACTTAATGATCCAAGATTTAAAACAGTTAGTACTATTGGTTCAGATGAGGTTGGTACTGGTGATTATTTTGGTCCTATCATCGTAACTGCAACTTACGCCTCTAAGGACAACTTGCCCTATCTGGCAGGGTTAGGAATTACTGATTCTAAAAAGATTACTGATAAAAAAATAATGGAACTTGCTCCACTTATTATGAAAAAAGTTCCTTATGAAACATATATCCTAACTCCAGAGGAATATAATAAAATGTCAAATTTTAACATGAATAAAATAAAGGCTATAATGCATAACAAAGTCTTAAGCAAATTAAAAGAAAAAAACTATGAATATTCGTACATAGTAGTAGATCAATTTACTTATATAAGAAGCTACTTTGGATACCTTACAGGTGAATCAAATGTTGTTAGAAATATTACATTTACTCCTAGAGCAGAATCAAAGTGTCTAAGCGTAGCAGCAGCTAGTATTATAAGTAGATACCTATTTATAAAAGAAATGGAAAAAATTGAAACCAAGATAGGAAGTAAAATACCAAAGGGCGCAGGTTTAAATGTTGATGCTTTTGTTAAAGAATATTTAAAAACTCATTCATTTGAGTCACTTAAACCATATATTAAATTGAATTTTAAAAATACACAAAAAATATTGGGTGAATAATCAAATTCACCCTTTTTATATTAATTCAATTAAGAACTTTTTGATTTCACCATAACCTAAATTATCATCAGTTACTAATTTATAATTTAGATTACATAAATATAAAATTATACTTTCTAGTTTTTCAAAAGTGTATTTGCTTGCAACCTCTTTTAAAATTTTAACCCTATACGGATGCATATTGTTTAAGGTTGCACTTATTTTTTCATTAGTATATCCCCTCTTAGACAAAGCTTTTATGTTATAAATCATTTCATATTCTTTTTCTAAGGATATTACTATTGATATGATATTAGCTTTACTAGACTCTAAGTCGATTAATAGTTTACGAGCTTTTTTAAAGTTTTTATTAATTACAGCATCTTTAAATCCAAAGAAGTTATTTAAGTTATAATTAGAAATATAAAGCTCTACATCATTTTCATTGAATATAGATTTATTACCAATATTTTTAATTTTATGAAGTTCATTAACAGCGAGATCAATATCATTTGAACATTTTTCTGCTAAGAGATATAGCGCAGCATTAGTAAATGCAATTCCATTTTCATTACATATCTTATTTATTTCAAAAACAAATTCACTTGATTTAGTAACCATAGGAGTACTTATAATTTTAAATAAACTAAGTAATTCCTTGTTCACTTTTATTCGTTCATTAACTTTTTTATTTAAAACCAATATAAGCGGTTGCGATTTATTGTTACTAACATACTTTTTAAATTCATCAAAGCCATTGATTTCGTCCTTAGCTGACTGTTTGAAGCATTTATCTGCACTATAAATAATAATACTTTTATTCTCTTCAAAAACAGACTTATAACGGATTTCATTTAGTATTTCTTCTAATGGAATATCGTTCATATAAAATTTGTTTTTTTCATTGGAAGCAATTTTTTTAATTTCTTCTTCTATAAAGTATCTGCTAGTTCCATAAATAATGTAGTTCATAAAACCCTCCAAAAATATAATAACATAAAATGATGACTTTTTAAATCACCATTTTATCGTAATTACTTTTATATAAACAACTCTAGAATCGTTATATTATTATATGTGAATATGTTTTGTGTGGTGCCAAAGTGTTTCCTTTTTTATCATAAGCAGAATGTACAAGAAACATTTCGTATTTATTAAAATATCCAAATATTTTAGAATTAATATAGGGTTATATTACAGTTTATTAAAGAAAAAAACGTATAATTTTAATCTAATTATTTTTCGAAGATGAAGGTAATTTT
The DNA here is from genome assembly GCA_902797415.1 of uncultured Erysipelotrichaceae bacterium. Lineage (GTDB taxonomy): Bacteria > Bacillota_I > Bacilli_A > RF39 > UBA660 > RUG11867. The sequence goes on from CADBSQ010000040.1 coordinate 4,065, forward strand.
CCGGTTTCAGGAATACTATAATACTCTTTTAAAAAAAG
>CADBSQ010000041.1 GCA_902797415.1 uncultured Erysipelotrichaceae bacterium
AATAAAAGAGTATACAGATTATAATAAACTAATAAATAATCTTTATAAAAAAAACGAAGCAAACTAAAATTGCTTCATTTTTTATGGTTTTAATGCAGTTATTGGAATAATATAAAATCCAGTTTCTTTGTTAATAGAATCATATTTATTTACAATCATATCTTTAATATAACTTTTAGCAATCAATTGTGACTTTTAACCGTTAACTTTTAAGATTTATTTATAATTAAAAAAGAAGCAGTTTTAGCATTGCTTCTATATTTCAACCTTTACACTTTCTTTTTTATTCTCTTCAGTAGTAAGTAATTCCACTCTTTTAAAGTTAAAAATACCAGCTACTATGTTACTTGGAACAGTTTCTATTTTTGTATTGTACCTAGTTGTTACAAAGTTATATCTTTTTCTAGCTTCTTCTAAAGAAGTTTCTATTTCACTTAACTGATTTTGTAAATTTAAGTATTGTGAATTAGCTTTTAATTCAGGGTAAGATTCAACTACAACTAAAAACTTATTTAATTCGTTATTCATTTGATCAATTTCATTTACATTTAAATTCTTACTGTTATTATATTTACTTCTTAACTCTGTTATATCACTTAGTGTAGTATTTTCATATTTAGAATAGCCTTTAACACATTCAACTAAATTTGGTATTAAGTCAAACCTTTTATTTAAACATACATCTAAATCTGCTTTAGCATTTTTAACAGAATTATACAATCTAATTAATGAATTATACATAGCAAGTATAATTATAATAACAAATAACAATACTATTAATAAAATATATACTATATTACTCATCTTAAATACTCCTTATACATTTTCTATAATTAATTTATTTATGTACCCTGCATCATCGTATGCAACAGATACTTCATAATCAGACCAAGTATCAAACTGCTTTTTTAAGTCTTTTATAGCAGTAACATCTGCAGTATTAGTGCTTCCATAAACAACATATATTAAATGATCCTTATTATTATTGTTGCTTTGTATAATTTCATCAAGCGCCATTCCTACAGCTGTTCCTGGTTTTGTTCCTGCTAAATTTTCAATCATAAAGTTAAAATCTTTTGGATCTACAGTTTTAACACTTGCATCTTTTGTTAGCTCAATAGTAATTAGATTAACATAACCATTTTCATCGTAATCAAGTGACACTTCATACTCATTATCATCACTAATACTTTTCTTCATTTCTTTAATTTCGTTAGGATCTGTAGTATTCAAAGTATCAAATTTAACTGCTACCAAATGCTCACTATTTTTTTTATTATTTATAATAATTGTGTCTATAAGATCGTCTAAAAAGAAACCACTTTGCGATCCAGACATTACTTCAAACTTAGAGTTAAATGCAGTTTTAGATACAGACGTAATATTATTTTTTTGTTCATCTGCCTGTGATTTTATTACTTTTATTGCTTTATCAGCGAGGACAACAACAATTGCTAAGGCAATTATTATTAGCAAAACTTGTAACCATTTTCTTGGTTTAAATTCTTCCAATGTATTATCATTTTTCATATTATCTACTCCTTTTTATATATTATTTAGTTAATTGGACTGAGTGGCAACTATCTTGACGTGAACTTCTATCTCATCAGAGTTAGCACTAGTGTTTTCATAATCATATGCTCTTTTACCCCAATAAGTATCTAAGGAATCATCTCCCGACTCAAATGGCCAATTAACATACATTCTAAAATTGGTTGCATCAGTGGTACCGATGGTTGCATCATCTACTGCAAAAGTAATTGCAAATGGATAATCATTAGCTAATTTGCTCTCAAGTTGAGCGGATGTGTAGGTACTATTTGTATATGTAGTATCAAATATTCTTACACTTGTTATCTCGTAAGTTACACTAGCTGTCATCTCACCAGAATTTTTAATCTCTACTCTATCTGTATATGTGGTCATCCCAGGGTATATGTCGTTAATTGTAAAAACAACATTATTGGTTAAGGTTTGTCCATTTTGTTCAAACGTTATTCTCCATGACTTAACTCCAACATTCATTTGCATAGAAACTTTATTACTATATATAAACCATGCAAATGCATTGCCAATCATAGTAAGAATTAGAAAAACAACTGTTCTTCTTCTAACTCTTTTTTTAAGTTTTTTATGATTAGACTCCTTCATTGTTAATCTTCTCTTCCTTAGACTTAATAAAATCAAGTATCTCCAAAAATACTAAAAATGCAATTGGAACAAACACTAAAAAGTAAAAGCCGAATGAATTAAGAAGTATATGACTTATTATGCTAAGTGTAATAGGCTTGTACTTAACAACACCATAAACTTGACTTTGATTTACAATTGGATCTGGTTCAGGATTATTTATACCTTGTGTTGTGTAATCATAATTTTTACCATTATAGTTAATACTTATGACCCTATGAGTAATGATTTTATCTTTATAGGATGCAACTTTACCCTCATATACTAGGTCATCCCCTACTTCTATTTTATCATAATCTTTTTGGCCTACAATTATAACATCACCAATTTTATACTCAGGAAGCATACTACCTGTAGCAACAGTAAATATCCGAATATTTTTAAATGCAATCTTATTGTCAAAAACCTTTTGCATAATAATTACACCCAAAATCATAATAACTACAATCCAAAATAATACTCTAAATATTGTTAAAAATATTTTTATAAATTTATTGTTCATCATTTCTTTCATGTTTCCTTACCTTCAAATTATGGTCTTTAGCCATATATAGTTCAATTGCTTCTTTATACTTTTTAGCAATAGCACTAGTATCAACAACTTTTTGATATTTAACTTTTACATACTCATCACCTATAAGTTTCATAACATCTTCAACAGATAGATTATCACTTATACTAAGCAGTTGATTTACTGTATTAGATGCTACCATATTTTGTAATTCTTCTTTTGGTTTTTCCTCTTCTTCATCCATTGAGTTCATTATCAGATAATCGAGCATAAATGAATCATTCATCATTTGTTTTAAAGCTCCATTATCTTCATATCCATCTTTTTTATTTTGGTTTTTGCTACTCGGTTCCATATGTGTTTGCATGTAGTTCCAAAGTTCAACTGCATACTGAAAGTTTACGTTCTTTAAAATCAAATTTGTCTTTTTTATAGGGGATGTTACTGGTGAAACATGCAACCTTGCTAAATCCTTATAAGTAGGTGCACTACATAAATCAGTTATTTTTTCCTCCAGTTTAGTTATTCTTGCGCTGATATCATCTCCCTTAGCATTATCATCATTTAAGTCACTTTTAATTTGAAGTGATAACTCTAATTTTTCTTTATTAACTTTGGCAGTACCTCTATATTCTAAGGCTTTTTTTTCTTTTTTAAAAGTGCCTTCGATATTTTCTTTTTTCTTTCTATCGATATACATCTTCATATTATTAATCAGGGTATAAATAAATCTATTTTCATAGGTGTTAAAACTTTCTTCCTTGTTGATATTTAAAATCTTTGATGGTTTTACTTCACCAGTATCCGGATCATACTTTTGAATGAAGTTTGTATTTCTTGATAAGTGTTTAATACTGTCAACTGTTATTCTTCTAGCAAGCTCGATTTTAACAATCTCCTCTTCATTAATAATGAATCTATTTGGGTTTCTAAGTATATTATCTAAGTACCGAATAGTTTCCTCCATCTTGGTAAGCCATTCATCATCATAAACTCCACTATTTGTGTGCTTTGTAACATTTAAAGTGGATTTTACAGACCGATCAAAAGATTTTTTCTTACTTTCAGACATATTATTGTAAAGATTAATAATATTATTCATAAAATCACTTCCATTAAGTTAGTTTCTTAAGTCTTAATAAGTACTCCTCACATTCTTTCATAGCACCTTGACCAAAGTTTTTATCTAAAAATTCTATAAATCCATCTATTTCATCTCTAATATAAGAGATATTTAATTGTTCAAATTTTCTAAGAATTTTTCTTGCTATGAAGTAATCAACCCCATCTACTTCTTTTCCACCACAAGCTACAAATACTGGTACAAATTTACGCATATGAGCAACAATACGATTACCAAACGCAATACGGAAATGTTTAATAACATAATTATCCATTTCTTCTATTTTATCAAGCATTTCCTGACTTAATTGGTTTTGTTCTATAGCTTCTGTAAATATTTTATCAATGTAAGAATAATTAATATCTTGAGCAGGTGTATCTATTGGTTCAAACGCTTCACCCTTATCGTTGATATCTATCGGCATAGCACGGTCGTATACCTTATCTGTAACCATGAAAGTTGAGTCATCGTTATTGATCGTACCTATATACCAAACGTTAGGACTAATCTTTAATTTACCATCCATAAGCTTAATTGGATCGTTACCCCATCCGCTAGATACAAGCTCAACAATCCACTCATCTTTGTTAGGCATCTCAAGTATTGATAACATTTCTGCGAAGTAATACTCAACACGAGCGATGTTCATCTCGTCGAGTATTACTGTAAATATATCATCAGTATAACCTGCTTCATAGATGGTTTTTAATACGTCAGTTTCATTAAACTTCTTTGTAAACTCGTTAAAGTACCCAAATAACTCTGTTCTATCACGCCATGACGGTTGTACCGATGCAACACATGAGTCATGCTTTAAGAATTTTCCCCAAGCATAAGCAAGTGATGTTTTACCAGTACCAGAAATACCTTGTAAAATAATTAACTTCGTAGATGCCAGAGCTGAAACAAATATTCTGATCATTTCAGTAGTGTAATATAATTTTAACTGACTAGCAGCGAAGTTTCTAAATAATTCTACTAACTCAGGTAAAGTAAATGAATTGTTGTAATTTTTAATTGTGTAATTAGCAAATTCTTTATCGATATTGTTAAGTTTAGCAAATCTTTTACCTTCGTCATTGTCATCAATCTTCTTCTCACCCTCTTCTCCAGAAGGAGCAATTTCCATAGTATCAGTTTCTCCTGGTTTTAAACCAAGATGTGATACTTTCATAGCAAGAATATCTTCTTTTTCTTTTACAAGTGATGAAACTTCATTATTTAAAGTTGCAACTTCTTCAAGCAGGTCTTCCTGTTCAACTAAAGTCTTTCTAAACCTAATATACTTTCTTACAAGCAAGAATAGAATAAATGCTAAACCTCCAATGACAATAATCATCATAAGTATGGCAATAACGGTGAATATCCATTCTGGTCCAGAAAAATCTTTTTTATAAAAGTTGATAATTTTTAGATAACTTCTAAAGTCAAATATTTGGACAACAGCAGTTCCTACTGCTCTAGCTATAGTTATGAAACCACCAAAGAATTGACCTAAAAACTCATACAAAAATCTAAAAAAAGTATCCACATTATCACCTTCTAACTATTTGTTATTAACAAAA
>CADBSQ010000042.1 GCA_902797415.1 uncultured Erysipelotrichaceae bacterium
TATATATATAACTTAGATAATTTAAATTTTAAAACATATGATAAAATTCTAGAAGTCTGTACTAGTGATGAGCAAAGAGGTATGCTCTTAAATTTGTTTGATGAAAAATATACTTTGAAATTATTAGATAATTTTCCGTACTCTATGAAAGTAATATATTCTTTATTAGATAAAAGTGGTAACCCTAAAATTATCAATAAAATACTTAATAACTTTCACATTGATTTAACTAAAGTTCATCACTTTAATTTTTTGATAGCAAAATATAGAGAAAAGTTTTTAGCAACTAATGAAGAAAGAAACTTAAACAATAAAGATATTGAATTGGTTCATATTCCAACAAGACTAATTACAAAAGATTTAATGGAAAAACTATGGAATGATTATGATATTTATGACCTAAGAAATATAGTAAATAATATGAACTACTCTACTAACACAGACAGTATAAATAAATACGTTAAACAAAGAGAAGATGAAATAATTATTGGTTCTAAATCAAAAGATTTATTATCACCAATAGAAAAATTGTACACCTTATATAAGGATCAAGAAAGACTAGAATTTTCAAGGCTGTTGTACAAATTAAATTTACAAGATACACTAGATAACATATTTGATTTAGATGAACAAAGTGTTTATGATCTGTTAAAAAAAGTAAGTGATAACATGATATCTAGTTATATAATAGATTATCACTTTGAGGAATTCTTTTTTAACGTTCAAATCGATATAGATGAATTATTAAAATTTTATTTTGATGGAAATATAGATATAGATGAAGACCATGTAGAGTTATATAATAAAATTAGATATATAGATTATCTTTCTATAGAAGAAAAAATCAACCTTCATAATGAACTTAAAAAACATAATATAATGGAAATGTTTTATGATGATATGTCCTTTGCTAGAAGAATAGTTAGAGAGGCTATAAAAGATTACTCTTTAACGAAAGATGATTTAAAAAAGTATAGAGATGATAAATTATCTGACTACTACGGTGTCGATGTATATGTTTTAAAAGGAGAACCTTTCTTTGGTTTAGTTAAATATGGTAGACAAGAACACGAACTACCAGGAGGTCATTCTTTTTCTCTAGTTGGAAATGGTTGTGTGGCAACATACCAAAATATAAAAGATGGCAACACATTTTTATATGATGCAAAAGACTTAAACCCAGATCAAATAGTACATATTTTTCCTACAGACTCATTTACTTGCTATATTCCATTTACTTTAGGTAACAGTAATGCAACTCCTAAAACAAACAAGCTTTTAATGCCAGACAAACTTTTAGATGAATCTGGTGGCTCTTATAATGAAATACTTATTTTAGAACGAGGAAAAAGATCTACACCAATAGATAATAATATACCTGAACTAAAACGTATAGCCTTATTCTGTTTAGATAAAATAGATCCTAAAATGGTAATAAATGCTAAAAAGGAAGGATATGGTATACTTTTAGTTAAGAGTAGCGATTATAAAAAAGAACCGCGCGTAAATAGAAATAACTATTTTCTAAATGATGAATATGATTATTATCAACCATTTATGGGTAAAAAAGAAAAATTTGAGAAAAAAAGATTATAGTAGAAAGAAATTTCTACTTTTTTTAAACTATGGTATAATCAAGTTAACGTGGAGGTGAAATCTATGAAAAAATTATTTATTATGCGTGGTTTAATGTCATCAGGTAAATCAACATTTATTAAAAACAACAATTTAGAGGATTATACTTTAAGCACGGATAAAATAAGATTAATGTTTTCTTCTCCTGCACTAAGTATTGATTATAAAGAAGAAATACCTCAGTTTAATAATAAAAAAGTATGGGATTTATTATATAACATTCTAGAAGAGAGAATGAAAAAAGGGGAACTAACTATTATAGATGCTATGCATATTTTTAAAGATGATTTATCTATTTACAAAAAACTTGCAGAAAAATATAGATATAGGCTTTTTATTATAGATTTTAGTGATGTTCCTTTAGAAGAGTTACTTTATAGAAATAAAACTAGAGATGAAAAAAAACGTGTCTCTGAATCAACAATTAAATCAAAATATAAAAAACTAAATAAAGAAAAAATACCAAGCTCTTTTAAAATAATTAAACCAGATGAGTTCTTTAAAGTAATAAAATCTAATCCTCGAGATTTAAACAACTATAAAAGGATTCATATATTTGGTGACATTCACGGTTGTTTTAATCCTCTAGCTGAATATTTTAAAGAAAATAAAATCAAAGAAGATGAGTTTTACATTTTCTTAGGGGATTACTTTGACAGGGGATTAGATAATGTTAAAGTATTTAACTTTATAAAAGAAAAAATAAAATTAAATAACTTTATATTTTTAATAGGTAACCACGAGGATAGACTTTATAAATATGCATGTGATGATAATTATAAATTAACATATGATTTAGAAAGAACTATTGAAGATTTTAAAGATATTAAAAAGAGTGAAATAAGAGGTTTAATTAAAGGTTTATCTCAAATAGCATTCATCACATACAGTGATAAAAAATATATCATTAACCATGGTGGTATACCTTATTTCCCAGAAAAAGATTTAGATTTTTATAGTTCTAATTCATTTATATATGGAGTAAGCGACTATGATATAAATATAGATGAATTATATAATAATTTTATGAAAGATAAAGATGATATTGTCTATCAAATTCATGGTCATAGAAACTATAATAATGATAAAACTAATAAATATAAGTATTCATTTAACTTAGATGGTAATGTAGAGTATGGAGGCAGTTTAAGAGTTATAACACTTGATAAAGATATAACCTTTAAAGAAATTAAAAACAACATGTTTAATCCTAACCTTTTACAAAAAGAAAAAACTTATGATCTAATTATCTCTTTAAGAAATAACAAATATATATTTGAAAAAGAATTAGATGAAAACATATCATCATTTAACTTTTCTAGGGAAGCATTTTATAATAAGGTTTGGGATAATATGACTACTAAAACAAGAGGACTTTTTATTGATACAAAGAATTATGTTATTGTTGCAAGAAGCTATAATAAGTTCTTTAACTTGGATGAAAGAAGAGAAACAAAGTATGATTATCTAAAAGATAACTTTATTTATCCCATTAATTTTTACTTAAAATACAATGGTTTTTTAGGTATACTCTCTGTTATTAATGGAGAATTAGTATTTGGTACTAAATCAAGGTTAGATGGTAAGTATAGTGATTATTTTAAGGATATTTTTTATAAAATTTATAATGATAAACAAATAAATAGTATTAAAAAAAGAATTATTAAAAATAATTCATCACTTATATTTGAAGTAATCGACTGCACTAATGATAAACATATCATCGAATATAAAGAAAATAAACTTATACTTCTTGATGAAATTTATAATGAAGTAGACTTTAGAAAGGTGGATTATGATTTATTAAAGGATTATGCAGATTCTATAGGCATTGATATTAAAAAGAAGGTTTATACTATAGATGATAAAGAAGCTTTAGATAAGCTATTTAATAAAATAAACACTCCTGATTACAAGTATAATGGTAAGTATATTGAAGGTTTTGTTATAGAAGATTTCTCTGGATTTATGGTTAAATATAAAACTAAGTATTATAACCTATGGAAAAACTTAAGAAATAAAATGGAATATGCCTTAAAAAACAATATCTTTAAAACAAAATCTCTTGAAAAAATGGAGATAGATTTTATGAATTATTTAGAATATAAATACAAAGATAAAGACATTAGTCCACAAGATATAAATATTATTGATGAAAGAAAAGACTTTTTAAAGGAGGAATAAAATATGTTAAAGTTAGATCATTTTACATTGGAACTATTTAATGAAGATAATGAAGAACATGTAAAGCTTAAAAACGCTATAATTGATATGAAAGATTCAGATTTAATTTCTAAGAACATCGATGCTTATATTAGAAGAAATAAAGATTTAGGCGCAGTTGATAATATAACTCGTACATATGTGGTCGCATATGATAATGACTATATAGGTTTAACCTTTGTAAACTATCATCCAGAAGAAGTTATAAATGGTAAAAAGTATTCTGAAGAAATAGAAATAGGTTTAGGCATCTTACCAAAGTATAGAAACAAAGGTCTAGGTAGTTCTTTAGAAAGAGAACTTAGTGACAAACTATTAGAAATATTTCCTAGGTTCAGATTCATTGTTGCAAAAATAGATAATGATAATCTACCTAGCATTAAAACTGCGGAAAATGCTGGTTTTAAACGAATTATTGACAATGAATATCACTATGAAAGACTACCAAAGAAAAAATAATAAATCATAAATCGTGAAAGTAATGAAGGACATTCATTACTTTTTTTGTAAAAAAATACAATAGATTGTATTATTTAATGTATTTGATTGACTTATAAATATTATTAGCTTAATATTTATGTAGGCAAAAACGATTTTTTTAATTAAACCTGAAAGGAGTAATAAAATGAATAGAGAAAAGATGTATTTGATAAATAAAATTTTTAATAATTCCACTATTAGAACTGTTTGGGACAAGGAGGATGAAAAATATTATATCAGCGTTGTTGATATAGTCAGTGTTGTCTCAGAAAGTAAGGATGGTAGAAAATATTGGAATAAGCTTAAACAAAGGTTAAAAGCAGAAGGAAATGAAACGGTGACAAATTGTCACCAGTTGAAACTTAAAGCTGATGATGGCAAATATCGTCTAACAGATGTTGTTGATATCGAGGGGATGTTTAGGATTATAGAATCTATTCCAAGTAAAAATGCTGAGCCAATTAAGGCCTGGCTTGCTAAACTTGGAAGTGAAAGAATAGATGAAACGTTTAATCCTTCACTTGCAGCAGAACGTGCAATTAATTTATATCGACAAAAAGGTTATGATGAAGAGTGGATTTCCAAACGTATGAAAGGAATCCAAGCTAGAAAGAAACTTACAGATGTTTGGAAAGAAGGAGGAATTAAAGAAGCCAGCGAATACGCTATTTTAACAAATGAAATATATAAAGAATGGTCTGGTATGAAGACAAAAGAATACAAAGAATTTAAAGGACTTAGAAAGGAGTCCCTTAGAGATAATATGTCTGATATAGAAGTTGCACTTGCAGACTTAGGTGAGATTGCAACTAGAAAGCTTGCAGAAAAACGTAACCCAAAAGGCTTAAAAGAAAACAAAGAAATTGCAAAAATGGGAGGAAATACTGCCAAAGTAGCAAAAGACGA
>CADBSQ010000043.1 GCA_902797415.1 uncultured Erysipelotrichaceae bacterium
CCAAGTGACTACGGTTTTGCAGGGGCAGATACCAATGCACAAAGTAATAACTTGTGTTTAAATAATTTATTATTTCACTATAGTTATTATAGCGCTTGTTACAGCAATTACATATTTAAAAATAAAAGAATTTGGACAATAACACCATACTATCACAACGAAAGGGATTCATTTATAATCGATATTACTGGTGATGTTAGATGTGAAGGTTCATCTTCAACTGCTGCTTATAACACTATCGATGTTTTTCCTGTTTTGTATTTAAATCAAGATGTAAAAATATCTGGAGGAAACGGTTCAATTAACAGTCCTTATACCTTAGCATAAGAAAACAACTAAAATTTTTAGTTGTTTTTTAAATGCCTGTTAAAAATATAACTATAATACTAAGTAAATTATGAAAACAGTGAAATAACGTACTTGAAAAAATATTTTTTTCGTTAAAATAAATATAAGAAAAAGTTAAACCTAATACTGTGTATGGAACAAAGAATAAAAGAGACAATGCACTAGTAAAAGCAAGTATTACGTGCATAAAACCAAAAAGAATACCTGTAACGATAATACTTGTTTTTTTGTTTTTAAAAGTATCATAAAAACTTAATCTAAAAGAGATTTCCTCTATCAGGGGAGTTAGTAAGCACATAACTAATGCATAAAAAACGGGCATACTTTTTAAAAGCTTTCTATTTGCTTCTTCATTAGGCGCAATATCTCCAATAATTAATTGGATTACTAAATTTGTAATAAACATAAATAAAAAACCTATTAAGTATGTTCGTATATTTTTTTTAAAAGTCTTTTTTAGTTCAAATTTTTTAAAATCATTGAATATTTTTTCTTTAAATGGAAGTGCCATAACAACAAGAATAAATACGTATTCTAGAAACATAATCACTTGATTATTTATATGATACATATAATTTGTATACATGACCATTAACATCAAAAATACATATTTAAATATATGCAATGAAGATCTTAATACTTTCATTTTAATCACCTAATGATATTTTACAAATTATTTTGAGAAAAATCAAATTAATAAAGAATAATTAAAAGTAGAGGGTGATTTAATGTATGAAAAAATAATCGACTACTTAAAGGACTTTATTTTAAATAATAAGATAATTTGTATAAGTATTTTATTTTTATTGGTTTCTTTGGTAGGTAATATATATTTTATTGGTTTTAAAAAGTGCGAGGAATGTATATGCCCTAAATGCACTTTAAAACCTACAAAAAGTAAAAAAGCAGAAAAGAAAACTATAAAGGTTGATGTAAAGGGTGAAGTCCTTAATCCTGGTGTAATAGATATTGAAGAGGGCTCAATAGTAGATGATGCGCTAAAAAAAGCAGGAGGTGCAACAGACAAAGCTAATTTAAACAGCATTAATTTATCAAAAAAACTTACAGATGAAATGGTTGTATACGTATATAGTATTGAAGAAGAAAGTGTAGAAAATATCATTTCGGAAAACTCTATTAATGTTCCTAGTACAAATAACTCTTTAATAAATTTAAATACTGCATCTTTAGAAGAGCTAATGACTTTAAATGGAATAGGGGAGGCCAAAGCAAATAGAATAATCGAGTATAGAAAAACAAATCCTTTTAAAACAATAGAAGATATAAAAAACGTGGATGGTATAGGTGATAAAGCATTCGAAAAAATAAAAGATAAAATAACAATTTAGGAGGAAATATGGATAAAGATATTAAAAAAATGAGAATGAATTTAGGAAGGTTTTTACACTCATACTATGTACAATTTGGTGATGAAAAATATGAGAAGTTTTTAAAAAAAATATCCACTTCAATGGTAAAAGATTATGGTGATGCGTTTTCATTAAATAATCTAAGAATAATGGAGGCAGAGTATGTTATGCTAAGTAAAAAAATTAATGTTAATAAGAAAAATACTGATAAGTAAAGCATTTTATGTTTTACTAGTGATATTATGCGCTACAATAATTATAACTAACCTATATAAAGTGCATTCAAAAATCAACTTAGATAATGTATTTTTAATAGAAGACTTAACTTTAAAAGATGATAAAGCCAAGGTAGTACTAAAAAATGGTCATAACAAAATTCTTTGTACTTACTATTTAAATGAAACAAGTTTTAATGCACTAGAAGGACAAAAAATTAAGATTCAAGGTGTTAAGAAAAGTATTTCTAATAACACTGTACCCAATAACTTTAATTATAAAAATTATTTAAAATCTAAAAAGATATATGAAGTATGTGAAATAAAAAGTTATAGAATCGTTAATAAAAAAATTAGTCCTTTATATAAAGTTAAACTTTTAATTCAAAAAAGAATGAACCAAAAAAAACTGATTAAAAGTTACCTATATACTTTTGTTCTCGGAGATAAATCGTTTTTAGATGAAAACATGTTAAAAGCATATAGATTAAATGGTGTAACCCATCTGTTTGCTATCTCCGGAATGCATATCACTTTGTTTTCAAGTTTTCTCATCAAAGTATTAAAAAGGTTTAAAATCAGCGAAGATCAAAGAATTATTATTTGCATGCTATTTATCTGGCTTTATGCTTTCTTATCAGGTTTTATGCCCAGTATATTAAGAGCAGGTCTTTTTTTTACCATTCTTTCAATTAGTAATATATTTGTTCTTGAAATTAAACCTTTAAGAGCACTTATAATAACAGTATTTATTTTACTTTTATGTAACCCTTATATATATTTGGATATATCTTTTTTATACTCGTTTTTATCCTCATTTGGACTAGTTTATTTTTTAAGAGGTAAGACTTCATCTTTGCTTAAAAGTTCTTTTATAGCGAGCATATTTACGCTTCCCATTACTATAAATAACTTTTATTCTTTTAATGTTCTTAGTTTATTTATAAATATATTGTTTATTCCAATGGTATCAATTATTTATCCCCTTTGTTTAATAAATCTATTTTTACCAATTGATTATATAACTTTTGTTTGTTTAAAAGTGTTAGAGATGTTTAACATTATTTTTTCTAAAATTACTTTGTTTTCCATTATAAGTCCAAAAATAAACATAGTTTTTATAGTGATTTATTATATAGTTTTAATAAAAAGTAATAATTATAAAAAAATTATATTTATGATTATTGTAATTTTTATCATGTGTAGATTATCTTTGTTATTTGATAGCAGTATACGTATTATATTTTTAGATGTCGGTCAAGGAGATAGCATTTTAATATACAATAGTAAAGATAGTATACTGATTGATACCGGTGGAACATATAGTAACTATCATGTATCTAGTCAAACAGTTAATTATTTAAAAAGCGTTGGAATTATTAAACTAAGCACACTAGTCTTATCACACGGAGACTACGATCATATGGGAGAAGCTATTAACTTAGTTAATAATTTTAAGGTAGAAAAAGTAATATTTAATTGTGGGAAATACAATGATTTAGAACAAGAATTAATCAAAGTATTGAATAAAAAGAAGATTAAATATTATTCATGTATTAAAGAATTAAATATTGATAACAATAAACTATATTTCTTACAAACAAAAGAATATGATAATGAAAATGATAATAGTAATGTAATTTATACTGAACTTAATGGATATAAATTTATGTTTATGGGAGATGCAGGAGTTACTACTGAAAAAGAGATATTAGATAAATATAATTTGCCAGATATAGATGTATTAAAAGTTGGGCACCATGGTTCTAAGACAAGTAGCAGTAAAGAGTTTATAGATGAGATAAATCCTAAATACTCAATAATTAGTGTTGGAAAGAACAA
>CADBSQ010000044.1 GCA_902797415.1 uncultured Erysipelotrichaceae bacterium
AAGTTTTCCCTTTTATTTAGGACCGTTTCCCAAGATAATCCCGCTTGATTCATTTCTAAAATTAGCATTTCAAATAAATAATTATCATTTGTATTTAGTTTTCCCCATTCCTTGTCGTGATAATCAATATATTTTTTGTTTTTCAAATTACACCATTTACATCTATTCATATTTACCTCGCATATAATATGATAATTGGTAATTATATTGTTGTCAATCATTAATTATTTTTATATAATTGTTATAAGGTGATAATAGTGAGAAAGAAGATGAAGGTAAGGCTTGGTATAGTATTAGCTCTTATGTCAGCATTTTTATATGCATTTAATGTTATTATTGAAAAGAAATATGTTAATTATTCAGACTCTTTCTCTATCTTGTTTATGATGTATTTAGGTGCCGGTCTTGGTCTTTTAATAATTCATCTTATAAATAGGCAACGAAAAAAACGGAAAAATGACACAAAAAATAAACTTACAAAGAAAGAAATTCCTTATGTGTTATTGATAGTTATTTGTGAATTATTAGCATCACTTTTAACTATTGAAGCTGTAAAAATAGTTGATGCTAGTTTAGTTTCTTTATTATCAGTATTTGAAATAATAGCAACGTCAATATTTGCATATTTTATAGTTAAAAACCCTATTGAAAAAAACGAAATTATAAGTACAATTCTTATGATTATAGGTTTTATAATTTTGAATTTTAAGTCTGGCGTTTTAAGTAACATAAGCCTTGGCTCACTTCTTGTTATAGGCGGGTGCATACTTTGGGGTATTGAGAACAATGTAACTGCTTTGATTAGTGATAAGGAGCCTGCATATTTTACATCTATAAAATGCACTAGTGTAGCTATATTTTATTTAGTTTTTGCTTTTTGGAATGGTGGAATTGATTTATCTCATCCAATTTTAATAATTTTAGGGCTCTTCACATATGGTCTTAGTATTTTGTTTTATGCCTTATCAACTAGATATTTAAGTGCTAGCAAGACAACTATTATCTTTTCGTTTATGCCGATGTTTGGTGTAATACTCGCTCTCTTTATTTATAAGGAAATATTAACTGTTTCCTTCATAATTAGTTTTGTATTTATGCTTAGTGCTATTCTTTGTATAAATACTGGTATAGAAGATGCTTAAAAAAATTGTGAAATGAATTCACAATTTTTTTATGGACTTATAGTAAATGGATTAGACATTGTGCCATCACCTGTAAAGTTAGATACAGTTTCTGCGCTAAGATTTATGACGGGAGCTACTCCCCCTCCAGAATTGGCGGCCCACGAATATCCAATATAACCTGTTGAATATAGGAAAATGATGCATGCTCCACCAGCCGAATTTAAGTTACTTGGTGATATTGACCAGTATGATGGTCCTTTATATAAATAAACCATTTTATTATTGTCTCCGCCCCACACATTACCACTGATAGCGAGTTCGTCAGCAGTTATTAATCCTACAGGATATAGAAGTTTTTTATTTCCGTTTGCTCCATCATTAAAAGTAAATGAGTCATCCTTTCGAGGACATTTTAAACTAGGATTTTTATAAGTCCCATTTCTTGTATATGAGCCATAGATTGTAGTGTTTTGCCCATACCCTAAGTCATTTGGCCGGTTAGTTCTATCTATGGATCTATCAGCACAGAATATTTCGTCTGATAAGAATGATGAAAAACCCGTATTTTCTATATTATTAACATACCAATCTTCTAGATATATTTTTATTGTCGATGGGTTTATATTTTCAATTGCTTGTTCATAACTTGTTGATCCTCCACTTTCACACGTAAAAATACATGCTCCTTCACCATCATAACTAGAGCAAGAACAGTTAGTGGGCTCATTAAAATTACCATACATGTATCCCATATACCCGACATCTAAGGGTCTACCTGCTCCACCATTAAAAGCAGATGTTCCAACTAATCTATCATCAGATGCTTCTCCATTGGGATGCGCTACTGTTCCATCATAAATTATTCGAAGGGTTCCATCGCCATTTATTCTTATTATTCTCCAGTACATATCCTGACTGGAAGAATTCCTTCCGAATTTTACATAGTTGTTTTTAATATTTCCTCTAAAATAAAGACTTGTTCCATAATCATCTTCCATTTTGAATATTCCTGTATCTAAATCATCATATTCTAATACGGTTTTACTACCAATTCGGTATCTTATAGTTGAACTTGTAGATTCAGATGTTATTTGATATATTGCTATCTGATTGCTATTGTAATGTAAATCTGTATCCGAATTAAGTACATTATAGCAATAGTATTTTCCTGTTAAATTTTGATAACATTCATTCCACTTACAAGTACGTGCATTAACTAAAGTATATCTTCCTGTTGATTCATTAAATGTATAAGAATCACCATATGTTATATTGTATGTGTTTACAGGAATACTATAGTATGATTCGCTGGTTCCTATACCATCGTCTCTATACTTTTTTGCCAGGGGTGACATGACAGCAAAATTTGGAGTAGTTTCTTTTACGGAGTAATCACTGTTTAAACTATGCAACTTACTAAATGTATTTTGAGCAACTACTGTTGATGATGACTTGACTCCTAGTTTGATTGAATATGTTGCAGTAAGGTTGGCATTTTGATCTCCTGTTGTTTCTTTAAAAGTTACAATCATTTTATATTCTTTAGTTTGTCCAGTTGCTATTGGAGATACAAAGATTGTTGTGCCTTGGTTTGTACCGTATGGCACAGGAGTCTCACCTACTATCTCGTTATCCTCATTATCTACAACTTTATAAACTAGTTCATTGTTTACAAAGGTGTTTGAAAGTTCTTTAAATATTACCTCAAA
>CADBSQ010000045.1 GCA_902797415.1 uncultured Erysipelotrichaceae bacterium
ATGTACTTATGGCATTAATGGAAGTTCTATTGACATAGCCGATATTCATTATATAAAAAAGACTGAAACAAAGACTTGGAACTACAATACTAAAGACTACTTTGTTTCAGTGCCAACAGGAAATGTTTCATCTTCTGGGAATGATAGTAATACTCACTTAAACAACAATAGCGTGCCAGTTAGTTTGAAGACTGTGGAAGCCGCCCATAACTACAGCTTACTTATTGATAATTTAAGTGATAATACTCGACGAGCATACGGTGGTGAGGACTTTAATGATAAATTGAAAAACTATAATACAATTAGTAAAGAGGCTAACAAGTACACCTGTAGTTATAATGTGGTCGATGACATTGTTAAAATTCCTGGTGAAGAAGAAAGAAAAAAGGTTAACTATTTTTATAGAACCATTGATGTGAATAACCCACTTCCACAAAAGGCAAATAATAAACACTATGGATACAATTGGAATATTGATGATGTTAATGTTGAAGAAATAGTGGATATGATCAGACTTACTAGTAATTATCAAATCCTTATTGGGGCTCCTGACAGTGAACCTAAGACCGAATACAACGATAGCCCAATAAACAGGTCAGATCATTTCTCATTTAGATTAACACCATCAACAATGGCTAGCATTAGGAATTATAATACTCAGCATCATTATGATGATAATTCATCGCTGTACATTGAGCAAATTGACCCAGATAACAACAAATATTATTACAAAAGTAAATTATTAGATTGCTTAGGTGGTAAAAATCCAACTAATGCTTGTAATGATCTTGGATTAGAGAATTTGATAAATGTAGATACCACATCAAATAACGAGCTGCTTGAGCCTTCTAGGAATATCGTAAAGGCCAAAAATGATAAGTTTATTAGAGATTAGGTGGTGACATAAATGAAGGAAGCTTTTTGGGGCTGGTGGATAATAGCCCTTGGACTTGCAATTACTGTAGTTATCATGGTAGTTACAGATATGACCACCACAAGTGAACAAGATTATTATATGGTTAAAGAAATAACTCAGGCATCTATGTATGAAGCGGTTGATTATGGGTACTACAGATTAAATGGAGAATTAAAAATTAATGCTGAAAAATTTATGGAAAACTTCATCAGAAGATATTCTGAAGTTGTTTCCATAAATAAAACCGTAGATATAGATTTTTATGATATCTATGAATCGCCACCAAAGGCAACAGTCATAGTTTCTAACCATACGATTAATGCATTTGTTGAAGAAACAGATATGACTTTAGATATAAAAAATAGAGTAGACGCAGTTTTAGAAATGGATACTGAAACAAAACCCGAGCTAAAGGAGGAATAAAAAATGGGTAATATTACAACACAACTTAAAAGATTTTTGAGTAACAAAAATACAGTTACTCTATTGCTGATTATTGTCGGCGCAATAATCATGTATGCGTTTTATAATTGGAGGGTAAAAACAGCAGTTTCAACAACTTATATTTGTGCATCAACACAGGAAATATCACCAAGAACTACAATTACAGAAGAAATGACTACAACAAAAAAAGTTTTAACTTCACAAGTTGAGGAAAATGTTATAGCTGATTGTAGCCAAGTAGTTGGTAAAATGTCTAGCTACGCTACTCAGATTGCACAAAATTCTCCATTTTATAAATCATACGTAATGGAGGCAAAAGATATGCCAGATTCAGCTTTTGCTGATATACCAGATGGTAATACAATTTATAATTTAGCTGTTGATTTTAATTCGACTTATGGAAACAGCGTTTTCCCTGGAGATTTCATAGATTTATACTTGAGAACAAATAATGATGCAACAGGACAACTTGTCTATGGTAGATTTATTGAGAGTATTAAAGTACTTGGAGTTAAAGATTCAAGTGGTAAAAATGTTTTTGAAACTACTGCAGAAAATAGACAACCTGCACAGTTGCTATTCTCAGTGCCAGAAGATTTGTACTTACTACTTAAGAAAAGTGAATTCTTAGGTTTACAAATAGTTATTGTACCAAGAAACAATAATTATACTGAAAAACAGGGTGAAACTTACGTATCAAGTGATTACTTAAAACAATTAGTGTTATCACAAACTGCAAATATACCTGATGAAGTTGTTGATATAAAAACTAAGACTGGTACAAATGAAGGTAAGGACACTACAAAGAAAAATAACACTGATACACAAAAAGAAAGTACAAATTCAAAGTAGGTCAAAACTATGAATGATGCAATTTTTTCACAAATAGATTTTGGACCACTACAAAGTTATTTAGATGATGATGACGTTACTGATATATCCTATAGTAACGGTGGACAGATTCATTTAAAGACTTTAAGTAAAGGCATATATCCAGTAGAAAATCCCGCAGTAAATAATGCCTTCATAGAAAAACTTGCATTTCAATGTTCTAATGTTATGGGTAGTACGTTTAACATGGCTCACCCCATGCTGGATGCTGAATCGGCCGAACTAAGACTTAACTTTGTTCACGAATCAGTTGCAACTAATGGGGTAGCGTGTCTTATTCGTAAAACACCGGCAAAGATAAGATTAAATAAAAAGAAATTGTTAGATGAGGGTTATATTAATCTTCAAATGCATGACTTTTTATTGAAGTGCGTTGAGGGGCATGCCAATATTATAGTATGTGGTGAAACTGGTTCTGGTAAAACTGAGCTAGTAAAGTATCTTGCTAGTCATATTAAAGAAAATGAAAAAATAATTACAATAGAAGATACTTTAGAGCTCCACTTAGATAAAATATATCCGCATAGGGATATAGTTGCAATGAAAACTAATAACATTGCTTCTTATTCAGAACTTCTTGAAGCTTGTATGAGACAAAACCCGCAGTGGATTTTGCTTTCAGAGGTTAGAAGTGCAGAAGCTGTTATGGCAGTAAGAAACTCGATTTCTTCAGGCCACAACATATTATCTACAATACACTCAGATAAAGCTTCATCTATTCCAATGAGAATGTATGCACTTTTAGAAGGAAATCAGGATGTTACACAATTTCAACGCACAATTAATAGATATGTTCAATTAGGAATATACGTAAAAGGTTACTATTCAAAGCAATATGATAGATTTCAAAGAGAAATCCTTGAAATATGCGAGTTTTATGTTGATGATGAAACGAATGAACCGATGGTAAATGAGATATACAAGAAAACTTTGGATGGTAAAATATCGATTAAAAATCCAACAAGTCATTTACTTGATTATATAGCAATTCAGGGAGTTATGTTACCAGCTGATACATTTAGGCTGGGTAAGGAAGAAGGTGCGTAAATGGAATTAATTATAATTTTATTTATAGTAATATTTATTTATGTTTATAGAAAGAGTCCTGGTAGTGCACCATACAAATACATGACTGAAATGTTTAATAACGCTTATGAAAAAGTAGCTCCATATAGTTACAAAGCAATAAGTGAAAAAGTAGAACAGTTAGGTCAAAAATACACCAAAAAACAATACGTAATACAAGTTTTACTATTTGGAGGTGTGGCTGCAGCAATAG
>CADBSQ010000046.1 GCA_902797415.1 uncultured Erysipelotrichaceae bacterium
TTAATTGAAGAAGGACACCTTTATATCGCTATGCCACCTCTATATAAAGTAGATGCTGGTAAAAAAAGTACCTATTTTTGGACTACAGAAGAACTAAATGAGTACCTAGATACCGCCAAAAATAAGAGACAAAGTACTGAGGTTCAAAGATATAAAGGTCTTGGTGAAATGAATGCTATACCTTTATGGGAAACAACAATGAATCCAGAAACTAGAAATATAATTAGAGTTAATATAAAAGATGCGGCTCTTGCTGAAAAAAGAGTAAATATACTTATGGGTGAAAAAGCTGCACCTAGAAAAGAGTGGATCAATGAAAATGTAGTATTTACTCTAGAAGATGATTATAATGCAAATGCTTAATGAATACATTGATAATTTTTTAGACTATTTAGAGTACGAGAGAAAGTACTCTTTTCATACTGTAGAAAATTATGAAAGAGACTTAACAAAATACAAAAATTATATAGAAAAAGAAAAGATAAACTTTAAAAATATGGACTACTCTAAAGTAGCAGATTATACTATATATCTTAAAACAAGTGGATATAGTCCGTCTAGTATAAATAGACATTTATCCTCAATAAGAACGTTTTATACATACTTATTAAATACAAATAAAGTACAAAATAACCCATTTAAGCTTATAAAAGGACCAAAAAAGGAAAAAAAACTACCAAATTACTTGAAATATGACGAGTTTTTAGATATTATACGTGTATGTGACTCAAGTGATCTGGGGGTAAGAAACCTACTTATATTAGAGCTATTATTTGCCACTGGAATCAGGGTTAGTGAATTAGTTAACATAAAATTAAATGACATTAACTTAAACGAAAGAGAAATTAAAATATTTGGTAAAGGTGGAAAATCAAGAATAGTTTATTTTAACAAAGTTTGTCATAAAGTTATGATAGATTACTTAAATAATCACAGACTAATCTTATTAAAAAACAAAAAGCATGATTATTTAATAGTTAATCATCTGGGAAATAAATTAACTAGAAGAGGTGTAGAAGATATCTTAGATAAAATCATTAAAAAATCTAGTTTAAAGCATAAAATATCACCTCATACTTTGAGACATACATTTGCAACACTGTTATTAAATGAGGGAATGGATATAAGGGAAGTTCAAGAGCTTTTAGGACATAAAAACTTATCTACTACAAGTATTTACACTCATGTAACCAACCAAGAATTAAGAAAGGTTTTTCTAAAATACCATCCTAGAGATAAATTTAAGTCATAAAGGGGGCTTAAAAATGTATAATTTTAACTTAATAAATAGTAAAACTGAAGATGAATATAAAGAGTTCTTTGCTAGTAGAAGTAGCAATCTAGCTTTACTAAGCTCTTATATTAATAGATTCAGTAGTTCAAAAACTCCTGATTTTACTGATTTACTTAGTGCTGTTGAGTTAGTTTGCTATATAAAAACAAATGATATTAAAACAGAATTTGATTCTATGATAAACGACTTTTTAAATGATTTATATTGTGAATTTATATTAAAACCTAAAAGGTTTGTGGATTTAAAAATATTTAGAGAACCGTTTTTGAGTAAATGTTTTGGACCAGAAAATAAAAAGAAAATTGAAGCTTTACTTGATAGTATGGCTTTAGATTATAGTTTGGCTGTAAGAACATACATTAATAAAAGAACTGCGCCAAGTGATAAATTAAATAACATGTATATTTATGCAAGTCGTTTTGCTAAAAATGAAAAAGACTTTTTACTAGATGATATTCTTTATAATTATCCTGTGTTTTCACCTGCTAAAAAGGAATTTTTAATAAATAGTTTAACTGAAAGAGTATGTGCTAATTTAGGGTTAGATTTTGACTCTATAACTATAAATATTTCTGGCGCTGGATTGGTATCTCACAGTAATAGGATGAATATGATTACTGTAGGAGAAGAAGGATTAGACCTTTTAGATAATAACTTGTACGAGTTTATGCCTCATCTCATAAGAGAAATCAAATCTTTGGCAGTAGCTAAAACAATGCCTAGTAGCATAGATGATTTTTATGCAGTAAAAAATGAAATATTTAAGCATTACATGCAGGATAGTTTTTTAGAGGTCTATGAGGATAAATTCGGTTCGTTAGAAGATAATACTTCGGGTATATACGGATACATGGAAACAAATGAACTGCTTCGTGGTGTAAATGTTCCATCAAAAAGCGTTATTACTTCCAATATACTTCAAAACGATAGGAGAGCTAGAGAATTAGAAAACAACGTTAATAAAGAATCCTTCTTTGTTGATCTAAACGTTTTAAGTAGATTAATTCACTCTAAAGATAAGATACTATCTGAATATCCATCTCTATACGTTTTATTTGATGAAAATGGCCGTTTTATAGATGAACGAACTATTCTTAATACCGAGAGTCATGCTGAAGAATTAATTCGTTTGTTTTATAGAACATACAAAAAATATCAAGATAAAGAATTGACAGGATTTGAAAAATCCGTTGCTACCGCAAATGGAGATGTATTTAATAGATTTAATAATACAGGTTTAATAGACAAACGATTAGCTGAAATAAGAAGCGAAGGTTACACAAAAAGATACAATGCTTGGGGAGGGGGACCAAAAAATGAGTAATCCAATTGAAACATATTTAAAGCATCCAAAATACCCTATAACACTACTTAAAAACAAATCTTTACGATATACATTTTCAGGAAAAAATGAAACAAAAAGACTAATGTTTGTCGATAATCTTGAAAAAGAAGTAATTAATGGTACTGATTTAAGTATTGATTTAAGGAGAAATTATGCTAATAAAGTTCTTGATTTAGCTGTTAAACATAATCTATTCTTTTTTGAGTCGAGTATATTTGATAAACCAGCAATGGAAATTCTTTTTAATAAAGGAAAACATAAAACAATTGAAACATTTAAAGAAAACATCATACAAAGTCTAATTTCTAAAGACAGTGATGATTTAACCAGGGAAGATTATTTAGTACTAATTAGCCTTATTGGTAAAGATAATAATCGACTAGAACTAACTAGACTTATGTATATGAAATATAGAGATTTACAAAATAAAGATGATATAACACTTTATGAAGCAGAATTTTTAATAAAATATACTCTTTATATAAGTGGTTCGACCATTAAATCATATATCTCAAACCTTAATTATTATGATAATAGTTTTAATGAACCTATACACTTTTACTTCGATGAAGAAGAAAGAGTATTAGTTTTCAATGAAAGACTAATTCGTAAATTAACTAAACAAAAGAATAAAGATACATCGACTTCCCAGTTTCTAGTACTTAAAGCATTAGAAGTATCATTTTTTGAAAAAGAGGTAAATGATTTATATAATGGTGTAGTCAATTATAGAACGATAGAGATTGCTATAACAAATCTTTTACATAAGTATATTGAGGACTACAGGGATGAAGCCTTTTTAGGCC
Source organism: uncultured Erysipelotrichaceae bacterium (assembly GCA_902797415.1). GTDB lineage: Bacteria > Bacillota_I > Bacilli_A > RF39 > UBA660 > RUG11867. The sequence continues at coordinate 3,446 of CADBSQ010000046.1, forward strand.
AAAGAAAAATATCAAAGATAAGAACTATTTTATTTGAAGAAGATTCATTACCAACAAATAAAGTGTCCAGTGTATCGGAAATGAGTACAAATGCATCAAGCTTTTCTCATTTGCAAGAAGATGATATTAAGGCACTAGATGAAATTATATATTACTATCCAAATGAATTAGATAACTATGGTATACTTAAACACTTCTATAAGCAAGATGGAACAAGAAAGGAATCTATCGATATAGAGCCTGATGATGTATATTTAAGTTATATTTTAAATTTATTTGAAAGAACTAAGAAAAAACCACACATAATTAGCAAAAAAAGCGATCCATTTAATTAATATTTTTTAATTTAAAGATTTGACTTTTATTTTCTATACGGTATAATTATTTTATACACAAGCTAAGAGAAAGGGATTGTATTATGATAGATATAGAATTAATTAGAAACGATAAGGAAAGAGTAAAAGAAAATATTAAGAAAAAATTTCAAGATAAAAAGCTACCCTTGGTAGATGAAGTTTATGAAAACGATATAAATGTAAGAAAAATTAAAGGCGAAGGAGATAGCCTAAGAAATAAAAAAAATACTATTAGCAAAGAAATAGGTATTCTAATAAAAGACGGAAAGACTAAAGAAGCAGAAGAAGCTAAAAAAGAAGTAAAAGAACTTAACGAAAAGATAGCTGCTTTAGAAGAGGAAGAAGAACTTTTAAATAAAAAAATAAATGAAGCAATGATGCTAATACCAAATATTATTGCAGATGACGTGCCAATAGGCGAGGATGATTCTAAAAATGTAGAGGAAAAAAGATTTGGTAAATGTGAAAAGAAGAGTTATGAAGTTCCATATCACGCTGATATCATGGCAAAATTTAATGGCTTAGATAAAGAAGCTGCTGGGCGTGTATCAGGTGCAGGTTTCTACTATCTAGTGGGTGATATTGCAAGACTTCATTCTGCTGTATTATCTTATGCAAGAGACTTTATGATTGATAAAGGATTTACTTACTGTATACCACCATTTATGATCAGAGGTTCTGCTGTAGATGGTGTTATGTCTTTTGAAGAAAAAGAAGATATGATGTACAAAATTGAAGGTGAAGATCTGTATTTAATTGGTACTAGTGAACACTCTATGATTGCTAAATTTAAAGATCAGATCATTGATGAAAAAGATCTACCTTTAACACTCACATCTTATTCTCCTTGTTTTAGAAAAGAAGTAGGTGCCCATGGTATCGAAGAACGTGGTGTTTATAGGGTTCATCAATTTGAAAAACAAGAAATGGTTGTAATTTGTAAAAAAGAAGATGCGGATGACTTCTATGAAAAAATGTATAATTATACAATTGAGTTATTCCAAAATCTTGATATACCTGTTAGAAAATTAGTATGCTGTTCAGGAGATCTAGCAGATCTTAAGTATAAATCTTGTGATGTAGAAGCTTATAGTCCAAGGCAAGATGATTTCTTCGAAGTAGGATCATGCTCAAACCTAACGGATGCTCAAGCAAGAAGATTAAAGATTAGATATAAAGATGAAGATGGAAACAGTGTATATGCTTATACTTTAAATAACACTGTTTTAACACCACCTAGAATGCTTATTGCCTTTTTAGAAAATAACTATAATGAAGACGGAAGCGTAAGCATTCCAAAGGCTTTAAGACCATACATGGGTGGAGTAGAAAA
>CADBSQ010000047.1 GCA_902797415.1 uncultured Erysipelotrichaceae bacterium
ATGGTAATTGGAAATTAACTTTAATTTATTTAGCAGAATAAAAAATAGAAAAACCACTTTCTATTTTTTTTAAACCATGCTATAATTAAAATGGTGATAAAGATGGCTGATAAGAAGAAAACTACTACTAAAAAAAGTGCTACTGCAAAGAAAAAAACAACAACTAAAAAAACTACTAAAGGGAAAACAACTCCTAAAAAGAAAACTACTACTGCTAAAAAAACAACTCAAACAAAAAAGGTAACTCCTAAAAAAGAAGTTAAAACAGAAGTTAAAGAAGAACCTAAAAAAGTTAATCAACCTGAAAAAGAACTAGTAATTCCTCTAGTGACTGAAGCTGGGAAACAAGCAAAGGATATAAAAGAAGAAATAAAAGAAATAATTGAAACCAAAGAGGAAGAAACTCTTGTAGATAAGAATAAGGTCCTTGCTAAACCAACAACAATACTAGGAAAGGAATTGCCTACAGGAAAAAGTGATAGTGTTAAAAAAGAAAGAAAAAAATTGTACGCTAAAGACGCATTAGTTTTTGCTATTGTAGTTCCTTTGATTGACTTAATTGCGATGGTATTTATTGAATCCTATCCAGCTTTAAATATTACAGCTAATACAAATCTAAATTATATTCTTACAGTAGTAACAGACTTTATTTTAATATTTATAGTAACCTATATAGTGGAATATATATTTGGTGAGAAAAATACAAAATAATTAAAATTAAGAAGTTTAGTGCTTCTTTTTTTTGTCGCTTTTTTTATACAAAACACTTGCATTTTTTTAAATATATGATATTATTCTCTAAGACGAAAGAGGGATAATATGGTTAAAATTATAAATGTTGCGATAGTAGCACACGTTGATGCTGGCAAAAGCACATTAGTCGATGCGCTTCTTAAGCAAAATGGTATTTTCAGAGACAATGAAGAAGTGGTATCACAAGTAATGGATAGCAATGATTTAGAAAGAGAAAGAGGAATAACAATTTATTCTAAAAATTGTTCTATAAAATATAAAGATTATAAAATTAATATTGTAGATACTCCAGGACACGCAGATTTTTCTAGTGAGGTAGAGCGTGTTATTAGAACTGTTGATACTGTTGTATTAATTGTCGATGCTGCAGAAGGGCCTATGCCGCAAACAAGATTTGTTCTCAAAAAAGCATTAGAACAAAACTTAAATCCAATTTTATTTATAAATAAAATTGATAAAAAAGATGCTAGACCAGAAGAAGTTGTTGACATGACTTTTGATCTTTTCTGTGATTTAAATGCAAATGATAAGCAACTCGAGTTTCCAATTATTTACGGAGCAGCAAAACAAGGTGTGTGTAGCTTAGATCTTAATAATATGGGTGAAAATATATCACCTTTGCTTGATACAATTATTGAAAACACTAAACCTTTTGAAGGTGATGCATCTGATAAATTACAAATGCAGATATCAAATTTAGATTATGATGAATATATCGGAAGGCTTGGAATTGGTCGAATAAATAAGGGATCAGTTAAAACGGGCGAGAATGTAACTCTAATACAAAATAATGGTGATATTAAAAACTTTAGAATTACCAAATTATTTGTTGAAGAAGGAATAAAACGAGTAGAAAAAAAAGAAGCTTTTTATGGAGATATTGTTACAATCGCTGGTTTTAATGACATATCAATTGGTGATACTATTTGTGCATATGGAGAAAACGATCCATTACCACCAATAAATATTGAACCACCAACGCTTAGTATGAACTTTTTGGTAAATTCAGGACCTTTGTCTGGTCAATCTGGTAAGTTTTTAACAAGTAGACATATTAAAGACAGATTAGATAGAGAACTTGAAACAAATGTTGGATTAAAAGTAGAAGAACTACCTGGGTCTGACGGCTTTAAAGTAAGTGGTCGAGGCGAACTACACTTATCAGTTCTTCTTGAGAACATGAGAAGAGAAGGTTATGAACTTTGTGTAAGTAAACCACAGGTACTAATTCATGAAGATTCAAGTGGCAAAACAGAACCATTTGAAAACGTTTTAATAAATACTCCTGAAGAATATGCAAGTACTATTATTAAAGACATTCAAGAAAGAAAAGGTGTTCTTCTTTCAATGACTAGTGGTGAAGATGGTTTCACTCATTTAGAGTTTTCTGCACCAACTAGAGGTTTAATTGGATATAGAAGTAACTTTATAACAAATACAAGAGGAGAAGGCACTATGGTTAGAAGCTTTGATGACTACAAACCATATGTAGGAGCTCTTCAGACTAGAAAAAATGGTGTTTTGGTTAGTATGGAAAAGGGTAAGACTCTAGGTTATTCATTATATAACTTACAAAATAGAGGTACTCTTCTAGTTGGTCCTGGCGAAGATGTTTATGTTGGTATGATAATAGGTATTCATTCTCGTGAAAATGATTTAAATGTTAATCCTTGTAAAAATAAAGAAATGTCTAATACAAGAAGCAGTGGTAAAGATGATGCTATTGCTTTAGTAAATCCAAAAACATTTTCTTTGGAAGAATCACTTGAATTCATTGAGGATGATGAATACGTAGAAGTTACTCCAGCAGTAATTAGAATGAGAAAAGCTATTCTTGATCCAAAAGATAGAGTAAGAGCAAATAGATAATATTTGCTTTTTTATTTGGTTTATTTTATAATTGTCTTGAAACGGAAGTGAGCGAAATGGATAGAAAATTAACTGACCAAGAAAAAGTTAGAAGGGAAAAACTTAAGGAAATATCAAAAACAACAAATCCTTATCCGGAAAAATTTGAAAGAACTCATACTTTAAAAGATGCTAAAAATCTTGAAGATGGAGAACAAAACATAAGTGTGGCTGGTAGGATCGTTTTTGCCAGAAAGATGGGAAAACTTTCATTTGTAAAAATAAGAGATATAGAAGGTACATTCCAACTTGAGTTTAAAATAGATGAAATTGGAGAAGAAAAATATGCTTTCTTTAAAAAGCTTATTGATACAGGAGACTTTATTGGTGCAACAGGTGAAATATTTACCACACAAACAGGAGAAAAGACTTTAAGAGTTCAAGACTTTACCTTTTTAGGAAAAGCGCTTCGTCCTTTACCAGAGAAATTTCATGGATTGACTGATACTGAGCTTAAATACAGGGAGCGTTATACCGATCTAATAATGAACGAAGAATCTAGAAAAGTATTTCTTGGCAGAAGTAAATTATATCTATTTATAAGAAATTTTCTTGCTAAAGAAGGCTTTTTAGAAGTTGAGACTCCTATAGTACAAACAAGTGTTTCTGGTGCAACAGCTAAACCATTTTATACACATTACAATGCGCTTGACCTAGAATGTAACCTAAGAATTGCTCCAGAGTGCTATTTAAAAGAATGTATAGCAGGCGGTTTTGATAAAGTATTTGAAATTGCTAAATGCTTTAGAAACGAAGGAATGGATACAGAACATAATCCAGAATTTACTCAAGTAGAGTGGTATGCATCATACTGGAATTTTGAGGATAACATTAAATTGTTCAAAAGATTTATCAAAGAAATAATGATTGAACTTACTGGTTCTGCTATAGTTAATTATCAAGGAAATGAACTAAACTTTGAAAATGATACTTGGGAAAGAATTAATTATATAGAAAGATTAACTGAAATATTAGGTTTTGATTTTATAAACGAAAATGATATTAATGAATATAAAGAAAAGGTAGTGGAAAAAGGGTTTTACAAAATGGAAGAATTAGAAGAGTACAAATCTATTTCACAGCTAACAGATTTTTTATATAAAAAATTATTGCGAGCAAAAATCATAGGGCCAGTAATTATGTATAATTATCCAGCTTATTTAAAACCACTTGCTAGAAGAAATGACAAAAATGAAGGTATCGCTGACTGCTTTCAAATAGTTATTTGTGGAAGTGAAATATGTAATGCCTATTCTGAACTTGTTAATCCAGAAATACAACGTAAGTGTTTTATAGATCAATTAGAAGCAAAAGAGGCTGGTGATGACGAAACGATGGATTTAGATGAGGACTATTTAAATGCAATGGAACTGGGAATGCCTCCAATCTCTGGACTTGGTTGTGGAATTGAAAGATTACTTATGATTGCATATAATCTACCATCTGTTAGGGATACAATACTATTTCCAACAATGAAACCTAATACGGGAAAGGACAACGAATGAAAAAAAGATTAATGCCTTACATTACAATAGCTATTATATTAGTTGTTGTTTTGTTTTTTATAGGATTTAATTTGACAAATAAAAATAATAAATATAATAAAATGGAGAAGAGATTAGTTAAAACTTCAGAAAAATACTTAGGATTATACCCTGGACTGTATCCTAAAACCAATCAATTAGTGTTGACATCTGAAATGTTAAAAAACAAAGGATATGATGTAAAACTATATAAAAATTGTTCTGGTTATGTTATAATTAAGAAGAATAATAATTTCTATAAATATGAACCCTACATAAAGTGTAAAGATTATACTACAAAAGGATTTAATGATAAATACATAGAATAGAAGGGAATTATAACATGGCTAAAAATGAAGAGTTAAATGAATTACTTGAATGGTGTTACCATATTTTGGTTGACTTTTTCAAATATCATGATAATCCTAATGAAAGAACACAGACTATGTCTACAGCATTATGTGATCCATATTATAAATGCATGAAAAAGTTAAGTCTAGATTCTGATGTTATTGAACAAAAATATATTGATATGCTAAAAAAACTTTATAACTATCTAGTTTATAATGCTAATAACCCTGAGAATGATATGTTGAACGCCGACCTTAGAGATCCAAAACGCATAGATTCATATAAGCAACTAATAGATAGTATAGAGTTAAATCAATTGTACGGGCATAGTAATCCTACAAAAGATTCAAATAAAGGCATAAATAATACACCAGAAAAAGACTCTTTAATTAAAGACTATGATATGATTCTGCCTTATTTCAACCACGAACACAGTGTAGAACGTAAGGCTAATACGAAAGCAAAGCTTGACGAAATAGAAAAGTTTTATTATTTAATATCTCATGATTATATAAAAAATGTAGATGAATATCTTAGCTCACACGGTTACATACCGGCAAATGGAAGAATGTTAATATCTACTAATATAGCCGATGAACTATTAAAAAGATACGGATTGAGTATATTTAGCTTTACAGAAGAAGAAGTTAGTAACTTTATGGCACATTATTATGATGTTCCAAGAATAGTTATCGACGATGCTAATTTAGATTTTTCTGGAGAAGTACGATTTACTGAATATCTCGTCGATGCATTTAAGCTTGAAGAGGCAATTGCTAAAAAGTTAAAAGTTCGTAATAGTAAAAAATTTAAAAAAGGATTTATTCATACATTAGCCAAAAAGTTAGACAAATTTAAATCAATTGTACATTATCAACAAAGAAAAGGAAAAAAACGAAAATAATCCTTGACTTATAAAAGACAATTGTGTTATATTAATTTCGAATTTAAATTGAGTTCTACTTAGGTAGAACTTTGATTTATTAGTGTTTTGACACACCAGGAAGTGTGTTCATAGAAAGGAGAACCCATGCCAACAATTAATCAGTTAGTAAGAGGTGGAGGTAGAGGCAAAAAAACTAGAAAGAGTAAAAGCCCAGTCCTAAATGTAGGACTAAATAGTTTGAAGAAGAAAATAACTAAAACTAAACATCCACAAATGAAAGGTGTATGTATTCGTGTTGCGACTACTACTCCTAAGAAGCCTAACTCAGCACTTAGAAAATATGCTCGTGTCAGACTTACTAATGGTCGTGAAATTAACGCATATATTCCAGGTGAAGGACATAATTTACAAGAACACAGCGTAGTATTAGTACGTGGTGGACGTGTTAAAGATTTAATTGGTGTTAGATATCATATTGTTCGTGGAGCA
>CADBSQ010000048.1 GCA_902797415.1 uncultured Erysipelotrichaceae bacterium
CATTGATAAGGTAGGTCTTGTAGGAAATAAAATAGTTTTTAATAAAACCAACTAAAAAAGCGACTCAACTGAGTCACTTTTTATTATCTGTTATAGAACTCAACAATTAGAGATTCATTAATTTCTGCAGAAAGCTCGTTTCTTTCAGGAAGTCTTACATAAGTTCCAGACATTTTCTTTTTATCGAATTCAACGTAAGGTACTGTAGCAAGTTTTTCTTCTAAAGCATTTTTAACTGCAGGATGATTAATTGATTTTTCTCTAAGACTGATAGTTTGTCCAGGTTTAACAATAAATGAAGGGATATCTACCTTTTTACCATCTACTAGGATGTGACCATGGTTAACAAGCTGTCTTGCTCCACGTCTAGTATTAGCTAGTCCCATTCTATAAACTAAGTTATCAAGTCTTGATTCAAGTAGTTTAAAGAAGTTTTCACCAGCGATACCTTTCATCTTTTGTGCTTTTAAGAATGTTTTCTTAAATTGTTTTTCAGTTAATCCATACATAAATCTCATCTTTTGTTTTTCTCTTAACTGAATATCATATTCACTAGATTTTTTTCTTCTATCAGTACCATGAGCTCCTGGAGCATATGGTCTTCTAGCTAAATCTTTACCGTTTTCTAAAGTAGAAAAACCAAGTCTTCTAGATTTTTTGTATGCAGGACCTGTATATCTTGACACAAGTATCCTCCTTTCCATTTTATCTTGCAAATAGAAAGTATAATTATTAAAATATATCATGGGAGTTTATTGATTCTTTCACTTGGCAGTAAGCTACTTGATATTTATAATAAACACATATGATAATTTTAATAAAAACTGCCCTAAGTGCTAGATGTATTATACACACAAATATAACAAAAGTAAAGAAAAATTAATCTTGCATTAAAACTATATTTAGTATATAATTTTTAGTGTAAGGGACTGTGATAATATGGGTAATACATTTAAACTATTATTATTAACATATATAATACTAGCAGTATGCGTTATTATCGTTGCTTATATAATTATTAAAAGTCATAATAAAAAGAAATATAGACAAATATTAGATACTTTAGATAGAGAAAAAAACTTAATTATAAATGCAAATATACTTAGTGAATTAAACAAAGTAGAAAGTATGATAAATTCTAAAGAAATTGAAAATCAATACAAAGAATGGAAACAAAGATTTGAAACAATTAAAAATGAAGATATACCATCTTTAACTGATTATTTAATTCAAATAGAAGATTTATTTGCAACTAAAAATTATAAAGATATAGAAAAAACACTTGCTAAAGTTGAATTATCAATCTATCATGTAAAAACAAAAGCTAATTATTTATTACAAGAAATTAGAAACCTAACTCGTAGTGAAGAAAAAAATAGAGAAACTGTTACTAAATTAAAGGGTAAATATAGACATATTCTAAATATATATCATGAACATGAACATGTTTATTCTATTATTAAGAATCCTATTAAATTACAGTTTGAAACTATTGATAAACTATTTAGTGCATTTGAAATCGCTATGGAAAAAAATTCTTTTTCTGAGATTTCAAAAATTATCAAAGCTTTGGATGATTCAATTAATAATCTTGACTTAGTTATGGATGAATCTCCTGAAATTATTCTTTTAGGTTTTAAATTAATCCCTAAAAAAATGAATGATATTATGGATATTTATACTAAGATGAGAAAACAGGGATACAACTTAGATTATTTATCATTAGAGTATAATATTGATGAAGCAGAAAAGAAAATTGCTGATGTGTTTGATAGATTAAATGTTTTAAATTTAGAAGATTCTAATCTAGAACTTAAAACTATTTCTACTTATTTTGATGAAATATATAATGACTTCGATAGAGAAAAACTTGCAAAAAAGAGTTTTAACGAGATAGGAAGAAGTATTGTCGTTAGAACCGGTAAGCTTTCTAGTATAGCTAAAAACTTAACAAACAAGTTAGACGTTATTAAAAATAGTTATAATATAAATGAAGAAAACTTAAGAGGTTTAAATATACTAGCAATATCAATTAGAGGTATTAGGGAAGACTATGATATGCTTGAAGCAAGCGCTAGCAAAAAGTCTTTTCCATATACCAAACTTAATAAAGAGGTAGAACATTTAAATGAAAAACTTGCTAGAATAGAAGATAAACTAGATGCAATTCTTAGATTAATTAATGGTTATAAAGAAGATGAAAAGCGTGCTAAAAATCAATTAGATGAAATTAAATCTCTTCTTGCAAATAGTAAAGAG
>CADBSQ010000049.1 GCA_902797415.1 uncultured Erysipelotrichaceae bacterium
GACTCACCCGGCGCTAAATTTTTAGTAATGTTAGCACAATCACTTTGTTTGTTAGTTCCACAATCCGTATACTTTATACTTACCGTACTAGAGGTTGCATTTATTTTCTCATTATTTGTGTTCGAAACAGACACAGCAAAATACGCAAAGCTTACCATTGCGATCAAAATTATTGCAAATAAAATAGTTAATAACGTTTCTTTTCTTAAATGTTTATTCATACTATTCCTCTACTATAATTTTAACAAGATTAAAAATAATAATCAATATTTTTTAAGAAAAAAAGTCTACCTCTTTAATTAAGATAAACTTTACATTTGATGTGACAGTTTTAACCGTTTATTTTTTATTTTTCTTATATTTAGGCTTTAGTTTTTCATCAGAATATGAAGAATTAATAGGTCCACCAAAAGATGCTATAATTAGGTTTATAAAAGCTCTAAATGGCATATTCTTTTTAAAAAGATTATATGTTGAATAAGTGATTAATGCTAAAGCTACCAACGATATTAAAAAACCTATAGAATCATAAATGCCATAAACACCTAGCATTACAAAAAGACCAATTCCTATAAATTCTAATAGAAAGTAAAATAAAACTTGCATACTGACTCACCTCTACCAATATAATATCACAAAAAAAGAACTAAAGCAGCTCTTTTTTGTTGTATCTAATATAAGTAAGAATGATAAATACTATTGTTAATAATAAACTTGTACCCATGTTTAATGGTTCTATTCTTAAATTTGATATAACATTTCGAATATCAGATAAAGTATAAACACTAAAATACTTTAAAAATTCTACCTTATCTGATAACTCTGATAATACATTTACTATATAAAAGAAGAAAACCATTCCTAAACTAATACCTATATTACCTTTTGTTTTTTTCATAAATGTTGATAGGAACAAATTAAAACTAAATAAAGGTAATGCTGCTAGTATTGGTGTTAAACTAAGTAATAAATATTCTTTATGATTAAAATCACCACTAATTTCTAAACATATATAATTAAAAATACTAAGTATTAAGGTTATTAAAACAGTATACGTTAAACCAACTATTATTTTATTAGTTAATATTTTATTCCTTTTTAAGGGTAGCATATTTAAATACTCTATTGTTTTATCATTTTCTTCCTTTAGTAGTATGTTTAAACCTAAACTAGAGGAATATATGCCAATAACTAAAAGTACAAACATAAACCCTTCTGATTTAAGCCATCCATAAGCACTATTTATAGAAGTTAAATCCATATTAAAGGCTTTTAATAAATCAGGTGGAAAAACCTTCATCATTTCATCTAAATTCTTAACAGTTTCATCCGTTAAAATATAAGGATAAATCAAAAACACTACTAAAAACATTACAACTAATATACTAAGCCAAATAATAAAACTTTTAAAATTTACTTTAAATTCTCTTTTTATCATATTATCACCCTATTTATAGTAGTTAATGAATAAATCTTCTAAGGAGATTTCTTCTATTAGTAGTTTATCTATATTGTATTTAGATAATTTTTTTATTAATTCATTTGGACTAGTATTATTTATAAATGTAATGTATTCATTTGTTTCGTTCTTAATTTTTAGTTTTAATTCATTTTTAAGTTTTTCTATATCTTTAGTATAAACTGTTAAGTAAGTATAATTATTTTTCTTTATGTTTTCCATCAAATCTTCTTTAATAATCACACCATCTTTAATAAACCCTATTTTATCGCATATACTAGATACTTCACTTAAAACGTGTGATGAGTATAGTATTGTAGTGCCTTTTTCTTTTTCTTCAAGAAGAATGTTGTGAAAAGTTTTTTGCATAATGGGATCTAATCCACTAGTTGGTTCATCTAGTATGAGTAATTCTGGTTTATGCATAAGTGCAAGAACTATACCTACTTTTTTAAGATTTCCAAGGGACAAGTCTTCTACCCGTTTAGATTCATCTATTTTAAATAGTTTAACTAATCTTTTTCGGTTTTTATTTATATCTTTATCGTAGAAAGACTCATGATAGTTAAATATTTCTTTAACACTCATATCACCATAAAGGCTAATTTCACTTGGTAAATACCCTATTATTTTTTTAGTTTCTACATCATCTGGATCTAATTCTTTGCCTTTAAAATAAATCTTACCGTCAGTCTTATTTAGAAGTCCTACAATAGTTCTAAGAGTGGTGGATTTACCTGCTCCATTAGGACCAATAAATCCGTATATTTCACCTTCACTTATTTTAAAAGAAACATCTTCTATTCCTCTTTTATTACCATAATATTTTTTTAAATGTTTTAATTCTAATATGTTCATATTTCTTTCCTTTTCTTTTCTGCTTTTACAGAGTACGCATCATATTCTGGGTCCTTGTATTCAGTTATATCAAAATCATTGAATCTTTCTTTTAAATAATGCCTTTGTTCATAAGAATCTGTAATATCTAATTGCCAAGCATTTAATCCTTTAGCAAAAACATAATAATCATTAGGTAAAGAGTAATTATCTGGATTATAGTTATCGTAAACAAGATGTCTTGTTGGGTCATATAAGTACCACTTATTATCTAAAAATACTTCTAAAAAGACATGACCATCAGTGGAGGCAGACATATTTTTAATCCAGTTTAACCTAGCTGTATCAACATAAATAGTCGGCACTTTTTTGTATCTGAGTATTGGTGCAATGGATAAACCTATATCAGAACATCCTCTATATAGTTTTTTTTCAAATATCTC
>CADBSQ010000050.1 GCA_902797415.1 uncultured Erysipelotrichaceae bacterium
GATGCCATTGCTAGTCAAATCGCTTTTAGAGATGCCATAAAACTAAGATATCCATCAAAAAAAGTGTATGCCATAGGAGCCACAGTAGCAAAATTTAAACATTTTGGTACACTAGATAAAATCAAAGATGAAGATATAAGTAAAGCACTTTGTTTTGTTCTAGATTGTCCTAACATAGCTCGAATTGATGGAATAGATATAGAAAAGTGTAAAGAAGTTATAAAAATAGATCACCATCCATTTATTGATAGGATGGGAATAATAGAGTGGGTTGATACAAGTTATACAAGTGTTTGTGAAATGATTACAGAGTTTTTAATATCAGCAAGATTTAGAGCAAATAAAACAATTGCCGAAAATCTTTACTTAGGTGTTGTTTCTGATTCCGATAGATTTCTTTTTTCAACAACATCGTATAAAACTTTTGAATTAATGGCTATTCTAATTAAAAATTCAAAGATAAAAGTTTCTGAACTTTATCCAAGACTATACAATAGACCATTAAACGAAGTTAGATTTCAGTCCTATATAACAGAACATTTAAAAGTTACTAAAAATGGATTTGCTTCTCTAAAAATAACGAAATCAGTATTAGAAAAATACAATGTAGATGCCGGTACACCATCTAATCTTGTGAACAATTTTAACAATATAGAAGAGGTTATATGCTGGGCACTCGTTACTTTTGATGAAAAACAAAACCTATATAAAGTTAATATAAGAAGTAGAGGACCTGTCATAAACAGTGTCGCTGCCAAATTCAATGGTGGAGGACACGAACTGGCAAGTGGTGCAAAAATAAAAAGTGCGCTTGATGTTGATAAAATACTAAGACAATTAGATGAAGCCTGTGCTCTTTACAGAACCAGTAAAGGATTAGATTCTGTAAAAGTAGAAGATATTAATGAGGAATCTTCAGAAAAAGATAAAAAAGAGACAAAAGAAACTAAAAAAGAAGAGAAAACTGAAGATAAAAGTAAAAACAAGAAAGAAGAAACCAGTGAGGAAAAAGAAACCAAAAACGAAAAAGATTCACCAGTAAAGAAAAACACAAAAGAAAAAACAAAAACCAAAAGTAAATCAAAAACAACAAAAAAGAAAGTAACTAAAAGAAAAAAGAAATAAATGCTAAAATGAGCATTTTTTTCTTTAAATAAGGAGTTAATATGGACTATGCCAAACTAAATAATAAACTAATTATTACAAATAATGATAACAAAAAAACTTTAATACAAGATATATCTAAACAAAATGAAATATTAAATATTAAAATAATTACACTAGAAGAATTTAAGAAAAAATACTTTTTTGACTATGATAAAAAAAGTATTTATTACATCTGCAAAAAAGAATCTTGTTTATATGGAATAGCTAAAATATATTTAAATAACCTTTACTATATAGATGAAACTAAAGAATATGACAATAAAAAAATTAACTTTTTAAAAGAACTAAAACTAGACTTAATAGATAAAAAATTAATTTATCATAATCCATTATTTAAAAACTATATAAAACAAAAAGATGTAATAGCATATGATTTATCTTATGAAGATAAGTTTTATTTAAATGTATTTAAATCTCTTGACATTACTTTCTTAAATAAAGAAAAACAAAATAATAAGGCAATACTATATAAATTTCCAAATATGGAAGAAGAAATTGGTTTTATTGCATCAAAAATTGTAAAACTAATTAAAGATGGAATTAACATAAATAAAATAAAACTTGCTAATGTTAAAGATGACTATGTATACGAAATAAACAAAATATTTAAATTATTTAACATACCAATAAATGGCTTAACAAAAGAAAAAGCAAGTGGTACTAATATAGTTAAGTCTTTTAAAGAAAACTTCTCTAATGACATAAAAGAAACAATCAACACTATAAATGAATTAGCAAAATCTGATAAGGAAAAAAAGCTTGTTAAAAGAATCATTAATGTAATAAACGAATATAACTTTACAGAAAATCTAGAAGAAGTAAAAGATTTAATCTTTGAAGATGTTGATAATATAAATATAGAAGAAACTCTTCTTACAAATGCAGTCGAAGTAATAGATTTTGCTAACAGTGAAGTTAGTGAAGATGAGTATATCTTCTTGATCAATTTTAACCAAGGAAGCATACCATCAGATTATAAAGACGAAGATTACTTAAGCGATAAAGAAAAAACTATCCTTGGAGTTAATACGTCCATTGAAAACAACAAAAACATACATGAAAAACTAAAAAATAAGATTAAAAATACTAGTCACTTATTTGTCACATATTCTGAGAACAACTTGACAGGTGAGATTTACATTTCAAGTCTTTATGAAAAAGAACTCTTTGAAGAAGAAAAACCATATTTTACAAACAATTATTCTGATTTATACAATAAACTCTTATTGACAAAGGAGTTAGATGAATTTTACAAGTTTGGCACTAAAACAAATGATTTATTAACACTTTATAACCATTACAATAACTTAGACTATAATACATTTGATAATAAATTTAAAGGTATTAATGAAATCGATTTTAATAAATCAATTGAAAAGGGTTTAACTATTTCATACTCGAGCTTAAGTGATTTCTATAATTGTCAGTTTAAATACTACATTAAACATATATTAAAATTAGAAAAATATGAACAAACATTCTTTACTGTTATAGGTAACATATATCATTACTGTTTATCTAAATGCTTTGATGATTCGTTTGATTTTGAACAGTCTTTTAATAAAGCTTTAACAATGTATGAGTATGACTATAAAAAAAGTGAATTATTCTTTTTAGATTTACTTAAAGAAGAGTTAAAAACAGTGATCGAAATTGTTCAAAAGCAAAGAACAAATTCATACTTTTCTAAGGGCTTTTATGAAAGAAGAATAACTGTTCCACTTAATGAAGAAAGAAACATTATTTTAAAGGGTTTTATTGATAAGTTAGTTGTTTGTAAATATGGAGAAAGAGTAGCCTACTTTATAGTCGATTATAAGACAGGTGATGCATCAAATAATTTAAATAATTTATATTATGGACTTGATATGCAGCTTCCTATATATGTTTATTTAGCTAGTCAAATTCCTGAACTAAAAAATATTAGACTAGGTGGATTTTATCTTCAAAAAATTATATCAAACGAAGCGGATATTGAGAATAAAGAAAAAGATTTAATGCTTAATGGTTATACTAATTCAGATATTGGTATTATTGAGCTATTGGATAAAAACTTTGAGAAGAGTAATACTATTAAGGGTATTAAAACATTAAAAGATGGAAGTCTTTCTAAAACTGCTAAAGTTTTAAGTGATGATGAAATAAACCAGATTAAAACCATGGCTGAAAATAAAGTGTTAGAAGCTTATAAATTGATTTTAGATGGAGAGTTTAATATAAATCCTAAAAAGGTTGGTAGAGAGCTTACAGGGTGCAAATATTGCAAGTTTAAAGATATTTGCTATCGAAAGAATGAAGATATAGTGGAACTTGAAGAAAAGAAATATACAGACTTCTTAGGGGGTGAACAAATTGACTAAATGGACTAGTGAACAATTAAAAGCAATAGAAACTAGTGGTAACAACATTATAGTTAGTGCCGGAGCAGGCTCTGGTAAAACTGCGGTTCTTTCAGAAAGAGTTTTATATAAAATATTTCATGGAGTTAAAATAAATGAACTTCTAATTCTAACCTTTACTAACGCCGCTGCTAGAGAAATGAAAGATAGAATTAGAAGCAAAATAAAAAATGAGCCTTCTTTAAAGGATTCACTTGATGCCTTAGATAGTGCCTACATTACAACATTTGATTCATTCGCTTTATCTGTATTAAAAAAATATCACTATTTACTTAATCTACCCAAAGATATAAAGATTAGTGATGAAGGTATGGTTAATATTAAAAAGGTCGAACTATTAGATGAAGTATTTGAAGAAAAATATGATCAAAATGATATTATATTTTTAGATTTTATAAAAACTTACTCTGTTAAAAGTGATGGACTACTTAGAAGTTTAGTGCTATCTATTGCTAATAAAATGGAAAACTTTATAGATAAAGATGAATACATAACATTTATTAAAGAAAAGTTTTTTGCAAAAGAAAATATAGAAAAGATATTTGGTGAATATAAAGAGTTAGTTGTAAACAAACAAAGGGAAGTATCTTTAGAGTATAAAAACTTAACATATTATTTTGATAGTGATTATTTAGAGAAAGTGGAAAGAGTAGTTTTACCTATAATAGATGCTAGAACTTTAGAGGATTTAAATAGTCATAGATTATTTAGAATACCTAATGCCCCTAGGGGTAGCGATGATGAAGCAAAAGAAGCACGTAAAAAGGTAAAAGATGCTATAGATGGTTTATATGAAGTATTATTTAATAGTAGGGAAGAGATGGAGAAGAATATACTTGATACTAAAGATTTATGCTTCGAAATCATAGATATTATTAAATTGTACTTTGAAAAACTGGAAAATTATAAAAAAGAAAACAATATTTTTACATTTCAAGACGTTGCTCTTGCATCGATAAAAATTCTTAAAACTTATCCTTTTGCAAGAGAAGAATTAAAGTCTTCTTTTAAAGAAATAATGATTGATGAATATCAAGATACTAATAATATACAAGAAACGTTTATTAATTTAATCTCTGATAAAAATGTGTATATGGTTGGTGACATTAAACAATCAATATATAAATTTAGGGGTTCAAATCCATCCTTATTTCAAACAAAGTATGATAATTACTCTTTAGAAAAGGGTGGTATAAAAATTGACTTAACAAAAAACTTTAGGTCAAGAGGGGAAGTTATTGACAACATAAATAAAATATTTGGCTTAATTATGGACAATTCACTAGGTGGAGCAGAATATCAAGAATCACATAATATGATTTTTGGAAATACTTCTTACGAAGACGAGAAAAAAGATATATACAATTACGACTGTGAGGTTCTTAAATACGATAGTGATGAATCTAAAAAATTTGATAACCATGAAATAGAAATATTTGCCATTGCTAAAGATATCAAGCAAAAAATGAAACTTGGAATAAAAGTGTTTGATAAAAAAACATCTAAATTAAGGGATGCAACATATTCAGACTTTGTAATTATTCTAGATAGAAGTAAATACTTTGATGATTATAAAAAAATATTTGAATACCTAAATATACCTCTTTCTATTTTAAGAGATGAAAACCTAGGTTTAAGTTTTGAAATATCTTTAATCAAAAATATAATAGATTTTATTATAAAGATTAACAATAAAGAATATGATGAAACCTTTAAATATGACTTTTTAAGTATAGGTAGAAGCTTTCTTTATGAGTTAGATGATGAGTATTTGTTTAATGTAATAATTAATAATAAAATAAAGGATACTGATATATATAAAGATTTTTCTAATATTAAGGATTATAATTCTCTTACTATAGGTCAAGTTTTTATGTTTATTTTGGATATAACTAAATTTTATGAAAAACTTTATAAGATAGGAGATTATAAAAACATAAACGTTAAGTTATCAAGGTTATATGACATGGCAAAGTCTATGGAAGAAAATGGTAATCTAGAGGACTTTAGAGACTACTTAGAAAAGATTATATCTAGTGGTTTAGAAGTTAAGTATACAACTAGTTCTACAAGCAGTGAAAGCGTTAAAATAATGACTATACATAAGTCTAAAGGTCTTGAGTATCCAATATGTTATTTTGCTGATTTAGCACATGATTTTAATACATCAGATATTAAAACAAAATTCATTATTTCAGAAAAATATGGTTTAATAGTTCCATCAGAAAACAGTGAACAAAGCGTATTAAAGAATTTAGTTAAAAGAAATTTCCAAATTGAAGAAGTAAGCGAAAAAATAAGACTGCTATATGTAGCACTAACTCGCGCTAGAGAAAAAATGATTATAGTAGTTCCAAATAGTGATTTAAAAAAACAAGAAAAATCAAGAAATGGGGCAATAAAACATTTAAGAAGAGTTAAATATAAATCTCTTGCTAGTTTCATTTATTCTATTGAGGAATATCTTCCAAACTATTTTCGAACAATAAATATCAATAAACTAAATCTAACAAAAGACTA
>CADBSQ010000051.1 GCA_902797415.1 uncultured Erysipelotrichaceae bacterium
GGAGACACTAAAGTTAGTACATTAATAGAACTTGCTAAATATTTTGAAGTACCAATAGATTATCTGGTATTTAAAAATTATCAATTAATTACAATAAATAATAAAGGAACTTGTAAAAAACATAGAACAACTAATATATATGAGGTGTTGTTTGAAAATTACTGTGATGATTTTGCAAAGATGTTCAAGTGATGATATAATTAAAAAGACAGGAAGTGGTTTTAATGAACGAAATATTTGGAAACGTTATAACATTTATAGAAACTTTTAACTGGAGTGATGTGTTTTTCTTCACTTCTACTCTAGTATTAATTGTTTTATTAGTATATATTGTTTATTTAGTTAGAATTGAAGAAAAAGAGATAATTGTTGAAGATAAAATCGATACAAAAAAAATAAAGAAAGAAGTAAAAGCTGATTTAGAAAAAAAAAAGTAAAAAAAGGTGATGAAATACAGACTATTGCAAATGATTTAGAAAAAAATTATGAGCCTGTAATGTCAGATTTAAGCGATTATGAACGAAGACAGGAAACAGAAGCTATAATCAGTATTGATGAATTAATAAAAAAATCTAATTCTTCTAAAAAGGAACCAACTAAAGAAAAAAGTGGTGATGATTTCCTAAAAAAATTAAAAACAGTTCAAAAAAACTTAGATAGAAATAGTAAATAAAGGGGTGGTTCTTATCAAATACTCTATCCAAACACTAGGCTGTAAGGTAAACGCTTATGAAAGTGAGTACCTAAATCAAGAAATGAAAAAAAGGGGATATATATCTTGTAAAATCGATGAAAACCCAAATATCATAATTATAAATACATGCTCCGTAACAAACAAAAGTGATGCTAAGAGTAGACATCTTATCAAAAAAGCTAGAAGATTAAATCCAGATGCTTTTATAGTTGCCTGTGGTTGCAGCGTTGAGAATAAAAAAGAAGAACTAAAAGAAATAGGTGCCAATATATTAGTTGGTGATTTTAACAAAAGTAAAATACCTGATTATATAGAAAAATACAAAAATGAAGAATATATAAATCTAATCTGTAACCATTCGGATATATTTGAAGATATGTTTATAGATACACCTGAATCTAAAACAAGAGCCTTTGTTAAAATAGAAGATGGATGTAATAATTATTGTTCATACTGTATAATACCGTATTTAAGGGGTAATATTCGAAGTAAAGATATAAACGAAGCTTATGAAGAGATTAGATCATTAGTTAATAATGGCCATAAAGAAATAGTTTTAACTGGTATACATACGGGAGCATATGGTAAGGGATTAGACTATGATTTAACTGACTTAATAAGAAAGATTTCTAAAATAGATAATTTGCAAAGAATTAGAATATCTTCTATAGAGATTACTGAATTAAATGAAAAATTTTTAAATGAATTAAAAACTAATAAGAAGTTAGTTAATCACATGCATGTCCCTCTTCAATCTGGTAGTGATTTAATTCTTAAAAAGATGAACAGAAGATATGATACAAAATTCTTTAACGAAAAAATAAATGCATTAAGAAAGGTAAGACCAAATATTAATATAACTACCGATTTAATTGTAGGCTTTCCATACGAAACTGATGAAGAATTTTCTACTACAGTTGATTTTATAAAGAAAATCGGTTTTACTAAAATCCATACTTTTCCTTTTTCATTAAGAAATGGTACAAAAGCAGAGACTATGAAAGAACATTTTGTTAAAGATTCTGTTAAAAAAGAAAGAGTTAAGAAAATATTAGAATTATCTGACAAGTTAGAAGAAACTTATTATAAAAAGTTCTTAAATAAGGACCTTGAAATAATAGTAGAGGCTGGTAATAAAGGACACAGTGAGAATTATATTCTTGTTAATCTGGATAAACCTATGGAAAACGCAACTACGTGTACTGCCAGAATAACTGATGTACATGGGACTAAAGTTCTGGGAAAAGTTATTGATTAATTTAATATAAAGTTTTATAATTATTATAAATAAGGAGGATATTATGGCAAATAATAATTCTAATTTTAATGGTGCATATAAAGGCTTTAAAGTAAAAGTAAAACTAAACAAAAGAGTTTTATCTGGTGCTTTAGCACTACTTATGACACTTCCTGTAACTGGATGTTTTAAAAATGATGATTCAAATAAGGAACCGGTGAAAGAAGAAACTGAGACAGTGGAAATACTTGATGAAAATGATATTATCAATAATCCAACTGAAGAAATAGAGATAGTTGACTCTTATATGGATTACATTGAAAAAATCGATACAAATGATTTGACAAAAAACTCTGGGGAAATCCGAGACAAAATAATGAATAAATATGATGAGCTTAAAACAAAGTATGAAGGTTCAAGTCTTAAAGATAAGGTTGATGAGCAGAAAGAAGAGTTTTTGTATTCCGTAGACGAAATATTAAACATGGCAGAAGGCCTTAAAACAAAAGAGGGAGAAGAGCCTGTTGTTCCATATGAAGAATACAAAGAAGAACACGAAGAGGAAATAGCTGATCAAAATGAAGGTTCGCAAGAAGCCACACCTGAAGAAGAGGCTAGCACTCCTTATGAGGAATTTGAAATGCCTAATGAGTCAAATGAAAAAACAAATGATACAAGTATCGAAGAAAAAAAAGAACAGATTAATCGATTAGACAAAGTATTTGAATATCTCAGAAAATTCCAAAACATGACTGGTGGATTTATGAACACAACCTTTGAAGAATACGATAAAATAAAAGAAAAATATGATATAGATATGTCTGATCCAACACTTAGTGACGAGCAGGTTAATGCCATGATGGATGATTACATAACAGAGTGTGAAAATTTGTTAGCTAAAGTAAATGTTTGGTTAAAAGAAAAAGGATTAAAACCAATACCTGCAAGTGGTAACCTTTTTGAAGATACATCTTATACTAATCAAACCCCTGGTGGCAAGAGACTTGTTAAAACAGAAAAGAATTAAAAAAGATTAAGCGAGGCTTAATCCTTTTTTGTTATAGCATTTAATGCTAAAGTAATCATTTCATTTAAAGAAGTTTCTCTTTCTTGAGGAGTTAGATTTTTATCTTTTTCAAATTTACTGTCGACTACCGTTATGATTGCTGATGCTTCAACTTTTTCTCTTTGAGCCAAATGAAACAATGCAAAGCACTCCATTTCACAACCAATTGGATCATTAAAATCAAGTAAATTTAAAGTAGGTGTAATATCTGAATATACATCAAATATATCACTTGTAATTATTTTTCCAGTATGCAAATTATTTCCTTTATAAAGTGATGTTATTGCTTCATTAAGGCTTTGTGAAGCTGGAAAAACTTTACTATCATCTTGACTAAATGATAGGGCAAATGTACTAAGACTTCTTGCTTCAGTAGGAACAATTAAATCTAGAACATGAACATCCTTACTCAATGAACCACAAGTTCCAATTCTTATAATTTTTTTAACTCCATAAAATTTAATGAGCTCATAAGCATAGATTCCCATACTAGGAATACCCATACCAGAAGAAAAAACACTAATCCTAACCCCATTATAATACCCTGTATATCCAAGCATATTTCTAACAGTATTAACTAACTTTACATCCTCCAAAAAGTTTTCTGCAATATACTTTGCTCTTAGTGGATCCCCTGGCATCAGTACAAGCTCACTCACATCCTCCTTTAAACAATCAATATGAACTGGTTTCATAATATTCCTCCTATTCCAATTCTCTATTCTCAATGTATCTATTTATAAACAAATGATATGCATCCATTTCAATCGTATTATTTATGTTTTTAAAATCTAAACCTTTGTATTCAAATAATCTCTTTACTAAATAAATTGTAAGATATGGGTTTCTTACTAATATTGGTCCAACAAGTTGCATAGCAAAGAAATTTAAATCATTAAAACTATCTGATAACATAAACATTCTCTTGGCATCGTTATGAACTATATTAGTATTTTTATTTTTTAAAGAGATGATAGTTTTGTTTGAGTTTAATTTATCGTAATCATAAAAACAATCCATTACAATATAGTTTTTTTCTTCTCTAGTTTGATATGAAAATATATCTAATGTATTAATACTTTTTCCTCTGTTAGTTCTTATTTTCTTGCCAAAAAGTTCCATAGAATTACCAAGTACAATGAATAGCGTTCCTTTTTTAATAACCCTTATAATATCATCTTTATACTTTAATAAGTCATCTAATATAAGATTTTCCGTATATTTCCTCGAGCTAGATAAATAAAACACATCATATTTAGAAAAGTCTATCTTATCTTTTAAAGTTAAATAGTCTACCTTAACCTTTCCACCAGCTAGAGTAATATATTTTTCTAAAGCTTTAATGTTATACTTTTCACCAAAAATATTACACAAATCAGAATAAAGGTAAGCGATGTTTATAGTTTTCATGATAAATCACCTAATTCATTAAACTCTTTCTTAGACATTATAACATTAATATCATTCTCTTTAATATCAGTCAGTTTCTTTACTAAATTGACCTTTATATTATCATATGATAATCTTACCTCTATATCTTTTTGGTGGGTGCCCCAAACATAAACTTTACTGTTTTTAAGTGGGGTAAAATCTATCTCATATAACCAAGATAAATCTAAAGAAGAAGTATCTGATATATTAGAAAAACCAATTAAAATAGGGCTATCTAGACAAGAAGTGTAATTAATATACTTTTGATAAAGAATTATATTACCATTTTTAACTTCATATAAATTAAGATTTTTATCATTATTAACCTTCTTAACGGTTGAATCCTTGTAATTATCTATTAACTTTTTAATAGTCTTATTTGGTATATTTAAGTTTGAACTTAAAGCATAAAAACCTAATAAATAATAGATATCATAATAATATAATGTATTTAATTGATATTTTTTACTATTTATTTCTAATGTACTATCATTGATTTTAGCTTCATAACTTTTAATACCTGTTTCAAAGTCTTTATTTGGACAAATGTAATTACCAAAATTTAAGAAATATCTTGATTTATAAATTAGATTTTCATGACATATCGGACACTTTATATCAATTCCTTTAATATGTTCATTACTCTTTATACCATATCCTATAGTTTTACCTTGATGTAAGTACTTTATAGAATTTGTATAAGGGTTATCTAAATTTACTATTAGTTTTGTTTTATTATCAAGTGATTTAACTATCTTTTTTATAGCATCTTCTTCATCATTATTTCTATATGAATAGTTTCTATTTATATCATTTATTAAGAAGTAATCTACCTTTTTCATATCAATATATTTTAATGATTCTCTATTAACAGTGAGCATAAATACATCTGCATTTATAGTAAAACTTAAAATATTAGAGGATTTTAAGATAAATTTTGTTGGATCATTATATATTTTTTTATTATATATGATTTTTTTACCTGTATCTTTTAAAGCATTTATTATCATGTTTTGAATATTAAAACTTTCGTCTTCGTCAAAAATTACGATGAATTTTGCCGAGTATTCTATATCTTTTAATGTTTCAAGTGCTGCTTCATTGAATAGTTCATATAATTTGTTTTTTTTATTCTTATTAAATAAGTTTAACTTACTTAAGATTATGCATATACTTGACTTCATTTTACCTCCCATTATCATTGTATCAAACATGCATGCGTAAATCAAATGAGAAAAATGAAAAAAAGTCAGAATAATAATAATTAGAGGACGAAAATATTGACAAGTATTGTTCTCTAAGATAAAATTAATTTTAATGGGAGGTAAAAAATGAAAAAGGATAAAGACGTTTCTAATAAAAATTTAGATGATGTTTTAAAACAAATCGAAAAGAAATTTGGAGAAGGTTCTATCATGAAGCTTGGTAGTGAAAATCATATCGAGGTTGAAACTACTTCTTCTGGAAGTTTAGGACTTGATATAGCACTAGGAGTTGGTGGATTTCCAAAAGGAAGAATTATTGAAATATTTGGTCCTGAATCGAGTGGTAAAACAACAATTGCTTTAGAAGCTATAGCTGCATGTCAAAAATCAGGAGGTAGGGCAGCATTCATTGATGCAGAACATGCTTTAGATCCAGTATATAGTCAAAATTTAGGCGTAAATATCGATGAGTTATTATTATCGCAGCCAGATACTGGGGAACAGGCATTAGAAATAGTTGAAGCATTAGTAAAAAGCGGAGCTATCGATATGGTTGTTATAGATTCTGTAGCAGCATTGGTTCCACGAGCAGAAATCGAAGGAGAAATGGGAGATTCTCACGTTGGACTTCAAGCAAGACTCATGAGCCAAGCCTTAAGAAAATGATCAGGAACACTTAATAAAACAAAAACAACTGCTATATTCATTAACCAATTACGTGAAAAAGTAGGTGTGATATTTGGAAACCCAGAAGTTACCCCAGGAGGTAGAGCATTAAAATTCTATTCTTCCGTAAGACTAGATATTAGAAAAGGTGAACAAATAAAAGGTGCTGATCAAGTGCTAGGAAATAAAACAAAAATTAAAATTGTTAAAAATAAAGTAGCGCCTCCATTCAAAACAATCGAAGTAGATATAATGTATGGTCAAGGTATTTCTTATGAAGGTGAATTACTTGACATCGGATCGGAAATAAATGTTGTAGAAAAAGCTGGAGCGTGGTATTCTTATAATGGAGAAAAAATTGGACAAGGAAAAGAAAATGCCAAAATCTTCTTAAAGGAACATCCAGAAGTAAGTAGTAAAATAGAAAAACAAATAAGGGAACATTATAAAATAGGGGGAAAGCTAGAAGAAGAAAAAAAGAATAAAAAAAAGGAAAAAGATAAATAAAAACTCTATTTCCTTTTTTATATCTTTTTGATAAAATATCAAAGGTCAAAGACATTAGAAGGAGTAGTTAAGATGGGTTTATTTAACAAATTTTTCGAGAAAATTAATTTTAACAAATTAGATGAATTTCAAAATACCGAAATAGAAAAAATAGTTGTTCACAAATTAGATAATTACTGGACACTATATCTTAAGAATAATAACCCAATAAATCCGGAAGTTATTGATGAATTAATCACTCTTTCTAACAAAGGATTTGATAAAATAGAAAAAGTCGAAATAGTTATTAAAAATGAAAACACAAGTGATGATGATGTACTTTCCTACTTTAAATATCACTTAAATAAACTAACAAAAGAATGTCCTTCTTTATGTAGTTTAAATAGTAGCAAAATAACTTCTAAAGATGGTGTAATTACATTAGAAGTTGCCAATATTGCTGAAGAAAAAAGATTCTTAGAAAACAAAGAAAGATTTATAAATACACTACGTAATTTAGGCATTAACATTAGTAATATACTAACTATCGTAAATAGAGATAAAGGAAAAAAAGTAAGAGACGAAATAGAAAAAATAAAAAACGGACTGGAAAGTGATATTGAAAAAATAAAACCAACCATTATGGCAGAGAAAAAAGCTAGTCCAGTTTTAGAAATAAACTCTGGCATAATCTTTGGTAACAGTTTTAAAACAGATAATGTACTACCTATATCATCCTTAACTGAAGAAAAAAGAGCAATAACTATAAAAGGAAAAATTATTGATATAAGAAGCGTCATTTCCCAAAAAAGCGATTACAAAATATTTACCATAGAAGTAAGTGATAATTCTTCAATTACATGTAAATTATTTACTAAAGAAAATGATGTATTTAACTTTTTAAAAAATAACTTAAAAGAAGGAAAAACATATTACTTTAAAGGTAGCACACAAAATGATAGTTACTTAAAAAGAATAGTATTTAATATAAGAAGCATTATGGATGCCAAGGATGTTAAAGAAGAAGTAAAAACAAACGACTTTATCGATTATGGATACATTCCTGAGTACATACC
>CADBSQ010000052.1 GCA_902797415.1 uncultured Erysipelotrichaceae bacterium
CCCCTATTCCAACTAACTTCAATAGCATGTCTAATCGCTCTTTCAACTCTTGAAGCAGTTGTATTGTACTTATCAGCAACAGCTGGATAAAGCTCTTTAGTTATACCCCCTATTATAAAAGGGTTGCTGTACATAAGCATCACGCTTTCTCTAATGTATTGATATCCCTTTATATGAGATGGTACTCCTAAAGAATGGAGCATTTTTGTTACCCTGTTTTCTAAGTTTGGATTATTTTTTAATTCTTTTGGTTTGGTTTTAAATAAAAAGAAAATAGCATTTTCTAAATCACTAAAATTGTATGGCTTTAAAAAGACATAATCGATATTTAATTCACTAGCATTATTAAATATTAAGTCATTAACATAAGATGATGTAACTATAATCTTTGAATTATTTTTTTTATCTAGTAATTTTTTTAAGAGAGATAAACAATCTAATTTTGTTAGAAGAGTATCCATGACTATTAGATCAATATCGTCCTTACTAGAAATAATATCTAGCGCATCCATACCATTCTTAGCGATATATTTTACTTCGATTACTTCTGAACTACTAAAATACTTCTGCATACTACTAACTGTTTTTTTATCTTCATCAATTAATAATGTGCGTATTTTGGTTTTCATAAGCATCTCCTTTTCTATTTCACTACGCAAAATAATTATATAATAAGAAGTGACAAATTACTAGGAAATGTTTTGTAAACATATGTAAATAATTGTAAAGGCTTGTCGAATTAAGTCGTAATGTCTTCTAAAGCCTTTAAAATAACTTTATCTTCAAGCTTATTATCATAGTTATAGTTGTCTATTTCTTCTTTAACTTCTATATCTGGTTTTATTCCTTTATTGTCAATACTGTTTTTGTTTGGTGTTAACCATTTAGCTGTTGTTAGCTTAATTGACTCTGCACTTGATATAGCTTTTCTTTCTTGAACTTTACCCTTACCAAAGCTTGTCATACCTATTAATTTAGCGCCATAACTTTCTTTAAGAGCAGCAGCTAGAACCTCTGATGCACTAGCACTATAGTTATCAATTAAAACATCTATCTTATAAGTTCTATGTTCTTTAGTTTTATCTTTGTATGTTTCTGAAGATTCTTTACTTTTTAATCTATAAATTACTTTATTTTTTTGTAGGAACATTTCTGCTATTCTAGAGCAGTTACTTAAATATCCACCAGAGTTTTGTCTTAAATCAATGATTAATGAATCTATACCTTTTTTTTCTAATTCTTCTATATGTTTTCTAACTTGTTTATAAGATGTTGAATTAAAAAGTTCGATTCTTAAATAGCCAATATTTTGATCATTGTAACTTATAATATCACTCTTAACTGATGTAACTAGTAAATCTCTTGGTGTAACATTAAACGTTAATGACTCTTCTCCTCTTTTTATGGTAAGTTTGACTTCTTCTCCTTTTTTGAAAGTGTCATTTATTCTTTCAAATTCTATATTACTAATATCAGTGTCATTTATTGCTGTTATTTCATCGTTTTCCATGAGGCCTGCTTCTTTTGCAGGAGAATCATCAAACACAGTTTGGACTATTACTTTTTTATCTTCATTTAATAAGATTTTGATACCAATACCATTATATTGACCATTTAAACTATCATCAAGTATTTTGGTTTCATTTTCATTTAAGAATGAAGTATACTTATCTAATGATGAATACATTCCTGTAATTGCATTGTCGATAATTTTAGAGTTATTAACATCATCATAGTAACTCGTCTGAATATCATCATAAGCCTTTACTAATTTTATGAAGTAAGGATCTTTAAAGTATTTATTGAAATTAATCCCACCCATTTTTTTATACATTAACATACTACCTAAATAAAACATAATTATTGAGGTTAGTATAATTATTCCTACTACTTCTAAAAAACTATATATTCTAATTTTTTTCATAGTTCACCACCTAATTAAATATATCATAATATAATCAAATATTCACTAAAAAAGACCTATATTTACATATAGGTATAAAAAAGTTATGAGTTAAGTTCGTTTTCTATTGAGTTTTTATTATCAAGATAACTAACTATTTTACCATTTTTAATTTTTATAAGTGTTGGATCAGATAGTTTGATTTCACTTGCTTTAGTAGCATTTTTATTACTTTTACCAATATACTCTTTATTAACACTTAATGATAAATCTATAAAGTATACTTTTGTATTGCTATGATTAGTTGTAAAAGTTCCTACTAAACTTTGATATGTTGTATCTTTTGTAAGATCTGTTGCTAAAACATAGTAACTATCATATGGTCTATTAAAAATATTCCCTACTCTAATATTATCATATGATATTGATGTTTCATCTTTTTTATCAGTATCTTTAGTTTTATCCTTTACAAGAAATTTTGCAGTGAAAAGATATGATAAAACACATATAACGGCAACACCAGTTAAAATGATAACAAACTTCCTGATTTGATCATCAGCATCATTAACTTGTTTAATTAATGTTTGTTTTGGTTCTTTCTTTTTCATGATACCACCCTTCGAAGAAGATTATACCAAATTACGGGGAAAAGGTCAAAAATTAATTGAATCCAAAATTACATCTAAAAAGGATACCATCTTTATCCAAAGATAAGTATCTCCGCAAAATGATTTTTCAGGTTACCTCCAAAAAGTACGCTATACGCTCAAGAAAAAACATCAATTAATTATGATTGATGTTTTCTATATTTGATTATTATTTTGGTCTTGTTGTTCTGGAGTTTGAACTGGTTGCTGAATACTATCGGCATTAGGTGTTTGAGCTACACTTTCTGAATTGTTCTTCTTGCCTTTTTTGTTAAGCAAGAATAATAGTAATCCAGCGGCAGCAAGTAAACCAATACCAAGTAATGGTCTAAATCTAATCCAAGCAAGGGCTATAATGATTAAACCTAAACTTAAACCAAGTAGTAGAGCTACTAAACCAACAGCAGTATCAACTAAACTTCCCACAATTGGTACATAACTTGTAATGGCGCTTATTGGTTTTAGTATAGCGGCAAAACCAGCTACTAATAAGGTTACGCCTATCAATCTTAGTATCCATTTTAAGAAATTATTTTCTTTTTTGATAGTTGTAATCATATCTATGCCAGAATGCGTTCCATCCATAACTCTGTTAACTTTTTTACCTGATTTAGAAACAAAACTAACAAATGAGTTTCCACTTTGGACTGCTAAAACACTTAAATCAGTTGAATTATTATAAACAAATGATATTCTAGTATCTCCTATTTGAGGATTACTTAAGTCTTCTGATGTTGTAATATAATTATTTGAGACTTTAAGGTTTAAAGCATTTAATGTTTCTTCATTAAAATCTGTAAATTGTCCATTAGTACTCAATCTATTTACTTGGTCATTCGATAATGTAAAGGCATTAATTTTTACATCACTAGAGGTTTTAACTTCATCATTATATGGTTTTTGTGTTGGATTTTCATGGCCTGTTTTGTTATGAAAATCACTTGAATCAATTATATCTGATGACCACTCTTTGCTATATCTATATGTGGTATGACCATCATCATCTGTGCTTGAATCTTCTTCCCACTGATAAACCTCTACAATTCTTTTCATTATTGGAGTTTTTATAGTTACTCCAAATGTTGAGTCTGTTAATTCCTCTTCGTTAATTACTTTACCATGAGTTGCAACTAATTTACCTTCATTACTAGAATCAACCGAATCGCTTTTAACATCAACATAGACTTTCTCCATTTCAGCAGTTGTTTTTAAATTTTTAACATTATTTCCTTCGTTCCACCATAATAAACAAATACCAATTATTAAAGCGATAACTCCCCCGAAAATTCCTTTAAATGAGTTTCCTACTCTTTTCATTATGTTCCTCCTCTTATGATTATTATATAAAAAATTTTGATAAAAAAAAAGATATTATTAATCTTTTAGACATAAAAAAAGGAGACTTACCATGAGCCTCCTCCGCCTCCTCCGAAGCCACCGCCGGAAAATCCTCCGCCAGTAAAGCCTCCACCGCCACTTGACGATGGTTCAGGAGTTGACATTGCCGAATTAGCGTTCGACATTGTATCATTCATAAAGTGTGTAAATCTGTAATAATTAAAACCAGGACTATCATACCACTCAGGTGGTTCCATCTTTATATCTTCAAATTTCTTTATCCATTTATTAGATACACCTAAAACGTATGTATAAGGCAAAATATTATAGAAGTAAGATGGATCTTGTTCTACGAGCATTTCTAGTTTTTCTTTTTCACTAGTTTCTAAAAATGATTTAAACCCACCTATTTTACCTAGAATTTCAACTCCGTAAGGCGTTCTTTTTGGCATAATACCAAGAAAGAATGTTACTCCTGCAAGTGCTACAGTAGATACTATAAAGCCAATCAAACTAAGTGAACTAGATAAAAGTCCTTCACTATATACAAACGTATAAGCTAGAAATAGAAATAGTACTGCAAATATACAAACTATAACTATTTTAAAAAACATTTTTTTACGAGAATTTTTTATAATACCATATGGTACAAGCAAACATACTAAAAATGAACCAACAGCTGCTATAAAAACGCTACCTGCACCGACATAAAAATTATTTATAAATGGTTTTAGGCATATTACTACAACACTGATAATAAGTAATAAACCAACAGTTTTTTCTGATTTACTAGCTTTTGATTCAAATATGACATCTTTGTTTTGTTTAGTATTTTTACGTGTCAATATTTTGTTCATCGTTTCATAGAATTTATACTTTAAGTCTTCATCTGTTACAGAGTTCTTACTTATAAATATTTCATTAAAGAATGTTCTTTCATCTTCATTTGTTCCGTCATAATCTTTTAATTTTGTTAAAGTAAATCCTTCTTTTTTAAATACTTTCCCCGTAGTACTTTCTTTTATACTTAGGTATCCTTTGTTAGCAAGATAAATAAGAAGTGAGATTACATCATTACTTATTACTCTTCCATTGTAATTAAAGGCAACATCTAAACTATTCATTCCTTCTGGTGGATAAAACTCCACGCTTTCAACTACAACATCATCTACTCCGTATTTCTTCCAAAGCAGGTAAGCAAATGCTAAAACGCCTAGTGGAAGAAAATACA
>CADBSQ010000053.1 GCA_902797415.1 uncultured Erysipelotrichaceae bacterium
ACTAAATATATTTTTTTTCTTTATATAATAACCAATATATCCCATTGGGATAGTTAAAAGCGTCCAAATAAACCAATATTTATAAAATTTAAATAATCCCCATCCTAGTGGTGAAAAAGGTACTTGCAACAAATATATTAATGGTTGACTGATTAAAAAGAATATAAAACATTTTAAGGCTGAATCTTTTGGTGACTTACTATTAACAATAATAATTATTCCAAATAAAATCCACCATTCAAAGTATGTTGCTATATCACTAAATGATGTATCCTCGAATATAGGTATAATTGCCATTAGTGCAGTGTATATAGCAGCAATAACAGCAAATATAATTAATTTTTTCCAGTTTAAATCTATTTCGCCAAACAGTTTTTTCATAAAATCCTCCTATAGTATAACATCAATAATATATTGTAATATAAATAGTAATGTAAATATATAAATTATTACAGAAACATCTTTTTCTTTACCTAATACAACTTTTGTTAAAACATATGTTATAAATCCAAATTGAATACCGGAACTTATTGAGTATCCAAGTGGCATCATTATAATCATAAAGAATGCTGGTATAGCTATTGATGGATCTCTAAAGTTAATCTTTTTTACATTGGCTAGCATAGATGCACCAACCATTATAAGTACAGGTGCGATTGCCGCCATAGGAACACATTTTATTAATGGAGAAAAAACTAAGGATAACAAAAATAGTATAGCAACAAAAACACTTGTTAAACCTGTTCTACCTCCTGCTTCAATACCACTAGAACTTTCTACATAGGTTGTTACATTGCTTGTACCAAATATTGAAGCAAAGACTGTACCGAAGTTATCAGCTACGATTGCTCGTTCTAACTTTTTAGGTACTTTACCCTTTTCTTCTGATTTAAAAATACCAGATTTTTTACCTGTACCAATAAATACACCTATACTATCAAATAAATCCGCTATACACATTGTAAATATTGTCATTATTACAATTAGTATAGATGATTTAGCGGAAAATAATCCAAGAAAGTCCATATGCATAAAAATAGGAGATATATCGGGCAATATAACATAATTAGAAAAATCTGGAATACCTGTTACACCAAGGGGAACACCAATTAATGTAGTTAATATAATACTTATAATATAAGCACCTTTTATTTTTTTAACAACTAGAATAATTGTTAGTATTAGTCCTATTAAAGCTAAAAGTACACTACTATTAGAAAAAGAACTTACTTGTGGTACTACATCTGTAGCAAAACCATTAACTACTTCGCTTGCTCCAAAGGATATAAGTCCAGCATTAGTTAAACCGATATATGCAATAAATAAACCTATTCCAACCGTTATTGCTTCTTGTAAAGATTCTGGTATAGATTCTATTATCTTTTTTCTTATGCTTGTTAATGTGACAATAAGATTTATAATTGAACAAATAAAAATCATTGCTAAAGCTTCTTGCCATGTATATCCAAGTGTTCCACAAATTGTATAAGTAAATAAACTAGCCAGTCCAATACCTGCACTTTGTGCATACGGAACGTTAGCAAAAATACCTATTATTAATGTACCTAAAACTGAGGCTAAAATAGTTGATCCATAAACTGCATTATAATCCATTCCCGTAGCACTTAAAATGGATGGTATAACAAATATTACATAACTCATAGCCATAAACGTTGTTAAACCAGCAATTAATTCTTTAGATACATTAGTTTTATTTTCTTTTAATTTAAATATATTTTCTAACATAGCTAACTCCCTTATCCTTCTAGTAAAATTATATCACAAAAAGTAAAAAATACCAAAATGCAATTTTTGCTTGCTTTTCGCATAAAATATGTTATTATAGGAATCACAAATTCAGGGGGGAATTTAAAATGGATAAGAAAACTAAGACAGCAGGCTTACTGCTAACAGGTGCAGTTTTATTAAATGTTAATACTGCAATAGTAAATGCAGAGGAGCAAAACACTACTGATGAAGGAAGTAAAGCACAAGAAAATACTTCTAAAACTAGTACATTAAAGACTAGTGAAAGTAAAAATTTGCCAGTTGAAAGCGAAACAAAATCAGATAATAAGATTAGTTTTGATGGTAAATACGATACCTTAGAAGAGGCAGAAAAAAGAAAGGCAGAAAAAGAAGCTGAGTATCGCAATAATGGTTATGAAGACATAAAGTCTGAAATCATAACAATTAAAGATACTAAAGGTACTGAAGTATTTGATCACTTTGATATTGAAGTTACTATTGATGCTTACACAGATCTTTCTGAAGAGGAAGCAAATGAATTAAAATCAGAACTTGAACAGGATGAAAATGTAACAGCAACTATTAAAGAGGCTGGAGAAGTTTATGATCATGATGAGGTTACAGATTTTTCAGAAAAGTTTAAGGACGATGAAGATGCTGCTGCTATCATTAAAGCTATGAAAGATGAAGGTTATACTGTAAGTGATTTAAATTATGTATATGATACAGATACTGAAGAAGTTACTTTAAATGAAACTTTTGAAGAGTTAAAGGATGCAGAAGATGCAGCTAATGAGTTCAAAAACACCTATGAAGTAACTGAAGAACCAGTTATTACTAAAGTTGAAGATTCTACAGAAGATGTAACAGAAACATATTCTAAGGATTTTGATGATGCGACAAAAGCAGATGAATACAAAGCTTCTGAAGAAGCCAAGACTACTGAAGATGTAATTTATACTGCAGAAAAAACTGAAACTCCTGGTGAAACAGAAGAGTTAAATGAAACATTTGATACACGTGAAAAAGCAGAAGCAGCCATCGCTGAATTCGAAGCAAGTCATGCAGTTTTAGATAGTGAATCAAATATCGAAGAAAAAGAAGCAGGAACTATCTATAGTGGAATAGTAATCACTAAAGATATGAAAACTTATGAAGTTGGTTCTACAACATATGTAATTATTAAGCATGGTAATGAACATGTAATTTGGACAGAAAAAGAACTAACTAGTGAAGAACAAGACACATTTATCGAGTCTTACAAAGAACATGAAGATAATGTTATTACATACAGAAAATTAAAACAAAAACATACTTTTACCAGTGGATATGGTGAGTCTAATTATTCTGGTAATGGAAAGATGTTTACATTCTATGAAGAAGATGGTAAAACTTATATTAAAATGGAATCTGGTGCAGAATCACGTGTTATCGCTGGTGAATATCAACCAATTAATGAATACGTAGCAACTGCCAGTGGACATAACATTACTTATACAGTTAATGTAACTAAAATTACTAAGGGTTATGATTATAATGTAACTGCTAAGGGTACAAAAGAAGTTGCATTAGCATCAGGTACAGTAACTGGTAAGAAAAGTAAACCAGTTAATAGAAAAGTGTATAGTATAGATGTTTCAACTAAGAAAGAAGTTTATAAAACTGTATACAATGATGATTATAATTTAAAAATTAATGCTGTTAAAAAAGAAGTTATTAATAATCCTAAAACAAGTGATAACATTGCATTTTCAATTATTACAATGTTAACAAGCACTTTTGGCTTGGCAGCAAACTCATTAAAAAGATTTAAAAAAGAAAACTAAATGAAAAAATACTAGTTTTAACCAACTAGTATTTTTTTTGCATTTTTCTATGAAATTACAAAGGGCTCTGATTCGCTTCCATTTCCAGAGGAAATGGAAGTCTCTGATTTTAGATAGACTGCCGGGCTGACCGCAAAAACAGCGGAGGCATTAATGCTGATCAAAGCACCATTGTCACGAACAAAGAACGCATAGCTAAAATAATAAGAATAAGGCGAAAGGGCCCAACTCCAGCCTCCGGCTGGTCTTAAATAATCGTTTGTTCCACAATTATTTGAATTATAATTATAAATTGCCTTTCCTAAGCAAGTGCTGCGCACTTCCCCTCCTACTGCATATCCGTAATCACTTGGATATATTATTGCTACTTTTCCGGTCCATGTTGTCGCTCTTGGACACGCTCCATCGTTACATGTTTGGCTCGCTTCACTTCCCCATACTGTGGTTCCTCTCTCGTAATTATAAAAATTACTTGCTGCTCCTGTTGCATCCTGACTATATGTATTATAATCTTCTGTTCCTCCTAGGTGCCACTTTGCATTTCCTATTTGGGCTTGTGCTTCTGATTTTAATCCTTTTGTATAATCGTACTCCCCTGTTTTTTGATTGCTTTCTCCATTGTACCACATTGTATTTGCTGTTAAACTTGTATTTAGATAATCTCCGTTTAAT
>CADBSQ010000054.1 GCA_902797415.1 uncultured Erysipelotrichaceae bacterium
AAAACTTAAGTAAATTCTTAGAATCTGTAAAATTTTTAAAAAAGTTATAAAATTTATTTGTAATTTCATTTTTATTATTATATAATTTCATTGAGCCAACTCCTTATTTTTTATTTTGTTATATTTATTATATCGGAATTGGCTCTTATTTTCAATTTTGAGAAACGTGGGGTATAAATTAGACATTTATATCCTTTATTTATCTAACAAAAAACTGTCGGGTAATAAGTTTACTTTAACTGCCAATTAAAATACTTTAAAAATTCACAGATATATATTTATTTGTGTTTTTTTATGTAATTTAATTGCATGATAGTTTTTACTTTGATATAATTAAATTACTAGAAAGTGTGACCATATGAAGAATATATACGATTTATCAAGAGATGATTTAATTATATATTTTGAAAATAAAAATCTTAAAAAATATAAAGCAGTACAAGTATATGAATGGCTTTATGATAAAAGAGTTAATTCCTTTGAAGAAATGACTAACTTAAAAAAGGAATTAATTGAAGATTTAAATAAAGATTTTTATTTTGGGAAAATAACATTAGAAAAAGTTCAAACTGATAAAGATGCGAATAAGTACTTATTTAAATTAGAGGATGATTCTCTAATAGAAGCGGTACTTATGAAACATAATTATGGAAATAGTTTGTGTATTTCTAGTCAAGTTGGATGTAATATGGGTTGTGCTTTTTGTGCAAGTGGAAAACTAAAAAAAGTAAGAAGCTTGACATGTGGTGAAATGGTTAAGCAAATACTTGCTATTGAAGAAAAACTAAACAAAAAAATAAATAGTATTGTTGTTATGGGTATAGGAGAGCCTTTTGATAATTATGATAATGTTATTAACTTTTTTAAGGTTATAAACGATCCAAAGGGATTAGCAATAGGTGCAAGACATATTACTGTATCAACTAGTGGGTTGGTGCCTAAAATAAAAGAATTTGCATCATTTCCTATGCAGGTTAATTTAGCAATTAGTTTGCACTTTGCAGATGATGAATCTAGGAGTAAATATATGCCTATAAATAGAGCTTATGGAATAAAAGAACTTATTGATTCCATAAAATATTATATTAGTAAGACTAATCGTAGGGTTACAATCGAATACATCTTACTTGATTGTATTAATGATAGCATTGGTGATGCTAAAAAGTTAATTAAACTTCTAAAAGGATTAAACGTATACGTTAATTTAATACCGTATAACGAAACAGGAAGCGAATTTAAACCATCTAAAGAAAAGAATAAAGATGCATTTTATCAAACTATTAAAGAAAGTGGAATTGTTGTAACCGTAAGAAGAAGATTTGGGGAAAATATAGATGCTGCCTGTGGGCAATTAAGAGCTAAAGAGGTGAAAAAATGAAATCAATGTATGTAACAGATCCAGGAATGGTTAGAAGCCATAATGAGGATTCTGTAACCATAGTTAAAAACAAAAACGATGAAAGACTATTAATCGTTGCTGATGGAATGGGTGGACATAAAGCAGGAGAAGTTGCTTCCTCCATAGCTTGTAACCATTTATCCAAAAGATTTGAAAATTTAGACTCAATTGGCAGTAAATTAGACTGTGCCAACTGGCTTAATGAAAACATTAAATTTATTAATGAAGAGATTATTAAGTATGCAAAAGACAACCCAGAGACTAAAGGTATGGGTACTACTTTAGTACTAGCAATACTTACTAAAAACTTCTTAATGTTTGGTAATATTGGTGATTCTAGTGGTTTTGTTTATAAAAATGGTAAACTAACTAAAGTAACTGAGGATCATACATTGATAAATGCATTAATTAAAACAGGAGCCTTAACTGATGAAGAAGCACATAATTTTCCTAAGAAAAATGTTCTTATGAGAGCTCTTGGAGCCCAAGAAAAAATTGAAATAGATAAGTTTAGTGTTGAAACTGATGTAGATGGAATATTCTTATGTAGCGATGGTCTTACTAATATGCTTAATTTAAATCAAATAGAGAACGTTTTAAAAGATAAGAGTTTACTCATGGAAGAGAAGTTAGGAAAACTTATTAAAAAGTGTAACTCTAGAGGGGGAACAGACAATATATCAATAGCATTTTTACTCAAGGAAGGGGATGAACAGTTATGATAATGAAAGGACAAAAGATAAACGATAGGTATCAAATAATTAAATCAATTGGCGAGGGAGGAATGGCCAATGTTTACCTTGCATATGATACTATTTTAGATAGAAATGTTGCTGTTAAAGTATTAAGAGGTGATTTATCTACTGATGAAAAGTTTGTTAAACGTTTTCAAAGAGAAGCGCTTTCTGCATCAAGTTTAACTCATCCAAATATTGTTGAGGTGTATGATGTTGGTGAGGATGCTGGTAACTTCTATATCGTAATGGAATACATCGAAGGAAAGCAGTTAAAACAACTAATCAAAAAACGTGGTAAACTTCTTCCAAGTGAAGTAATTGATATAATGACGCAAATATGTGAGGGTCTTGCCGTTGCTCATGATTCTTATATAATACATAGAGATATTAAACCACAAAATATTATGATACTTGATAGTGGTTTAATTAAAATAACCGATTTTGGTATTGCTATGGCTTTAAATAATACACAGTTAACTCAAACAAATTCAGTAATGGGGTCAGTACACTACTTACCACCAGAGCAAGCTAGTGGTAAAGGAGCTACTATTCAAAGTGATATTTACTCAATGGGTATTATGATGTATGAATTACTAACAGGTAAACTTCCTTTTAGAGGTGAAAATGCCGTAGAAATTGCCCTAAAGCAATTAAAAGAAGAACTGCCAGATGTTCGTGATGAAGTAGATGTACCTAACTCAATTGTTAATGTACTTAAAAAATGTACTGCAAAGAATCCTAAAAACAGATATGAAGATGCTAGAGAAATGCTAGAAGACATAAAAACTTGCATGGATGAGTCTCGTGAAGATGAACCAATAATTGAGTACAAATATCCTGAAGATTTAAAATTAAAACCAAAAACAGACTCTAATGAAGATGAAAACGAGGAACCAGAAGAGATTATAACAAAAGAAATAGATGAAGAAACAATCAAAAAAGAAAACAAATTGCTTTTAATACTAGGTATAATCTTTACAACTATCGTAATTATTATAACAACAGTTTTTGTCATTATACCTAAAATTGTAGCGTCAAGAGATGTAACGATTCCTAAAACAGAGAATTTAACTGAAGCAAAAGCTGAAGCCAAATTGAAAAAAGCTGGACTTAAAATTGCGCCAGAGAATAAAGAAACATCTAGTGATGATGTAAAAAAAGGTAAAGTTGTTAAAACTAGTCCTAAAGCAGGTAGAGTCGTAAAATACGGAACTGAAGTAACACTATATATTTCAACTGGCAGCGAAAAAATAAAACTAGATGATTTCACTGGTAAAAACGCTCAAACTATTAGAAATAAACTTGAAAAAAAGAACATTCAAGTATTAATTGAGAAAAAAAGCGTAGATAATCCATCAAAAGTAAATGCTAATACGATCGTTGATCAAGATCCAGCTGCAGGCGAAATAATATATCCTGGTGATAGTATTACTTTGTATGTCCCTGATATTGACGAATTATATCCAGATTTTACTAATGGAGACTATACAATAAAAGAAATCGAAAAGTTTGCAGACAAATATGACATCGATTTAACTATCGACTATGTTACAACCAGTGATTATGCACCTGGAAGTGTGATTAGTCAAAGCAGAAGTGCAAACTCTAAAATAAGAAGTGGAGCATCTCTAACAATATCAGTTGCCAAAGCACCATCAACTACAGTGGTAAAACCAGATAACAAAGAAGAAAACAAACAAAACAATAATACTAACCAAGAAAAAACTGATACCCAGGACGAAACGGATGAATAAAGGGAAAGTAGTAAAAACAATAAGTAATCAATATTTTGTTTATAGTGATGGCAAAATATATGAATGTAAAGCACGGGGAAAATTTAGAAATGAAAAAATTTCCCCTTTAGTTGGTGATTATTGCTTATTTGATAAAGATAAACTTTATATAATGGAAATATTACCAAGAAAGAACAGTTTACATAGACCACTTATTAGTAATGTTGATGTA
This sequence comes from uncultured Erysipelotrichaceae bacterium, assembly GCA_902797415.1. Lineage (GTDB taxonomy): Bacteria > Bacillota_I > Bacilli_A > RF39 > UBA660 > RUG11867. The sequence goes on from CADBSQ010000054.1 coordinate 4,102, forward strand.
GCACTTATTTTAACCAGCGTTAAAAAGCCTAATTTTTCTTCATTACTATTGGATAAGCAACTGGTATTAGTTCAAAGTCAAAACATTAAACCCATCATAATAATATCTAAAATGGATTTACTAACTAAAAAAGAAAAGAAAGATATTATTAAAATAATTAAGATGTACAAAAAAGTAGGTTTTACTGTTTTAAAAAATACTAATCTTTTTCAGATTAAAAGAGCATTAAGAAATAAAACTGTTGTTTTAACAGGTCAAACTGGGGCAGGTAAGTCTACTCTTTTAAATAAGATAGGAAAACTAAATATAGAAACTAAACCTATTAGTGAGGCCCTTGGAAGAGGAGTCCATACAACAAGACACACAGAAAGCTATAAAGTTGGTAAGGCACTAATTTCTGATACCCCTGGTTTTTCCAGCTTAAACTTAAATATAAATAAAGACGACTTAAAAAAATATTATCCTGAATTTCAAGGAATTGAGTGCCATTTTAAAGGATGTAATCATATTAAAGAGACTAAATGTGGTGTTAAAGAAAAACTAAATCAAAATGAAATATATAAATCAAGATATGATAACTATGTTAAATTATGGGAGGAATTATAATGCTTGCTGTATCTATATTAAAAAATAAAATTGGAACAGAAAACGCCATTAAAGAAATTAACAAAACTAGTGCTGATTTTCTTCATGTTGATGTTTTAGATAAAACATATGTAGATGAAGTTTTTAATCCTCTTAAAGAAGTTGAAGCTTCTACTAAACCATTAAATATTCATATTATGGCGGAGCATCAGTGGTTTTTTGTTTATAAATATTCTAAACTAAATCCAGAATCTATAATTTTACAATATGAGCTCTGTGAAGATGTTGGTTTTTTATTAAATCATCTACGTTTTAGAGGTATTAAATGTGGTTTAGCAATAGAACCTAATACAAAAATATCAGATATAGTTAAATACATACCATTACTTGATTATGTTTTAATACTTGGCGTTAATCCAGGTAAAGGTGGACAAGAACTACAAAGAAAAGTTTTATATAAATTTGACATACTAAAAAGACTAAAAGAAGAAGAAGGTTATGATTTTAAAACCATTATTGATGGGGGAATTAATGATAAAACAATTAACGATGTAAAAGCAGATATATTTGTTTGTGGATCATTTATTACAATGAGTGATAACTACCAAAAACAAATTGAAAAACTAGGACTTTAATTTTCATCGATTAAATGTTAAAATACAAAGAAAAAAAAGGAGAAAACAATGCAAAGAATTATTATAAAAAGTTATGAAACTAAAAAAAGCCTAATTACACCTATAGTATTTTTGATTATTGGACTTGTACTTGCCATTAATCCTGGTGAAGTAGTAGAGTTTATCTCATTTATATTTGGTGGAGTATTTTTATTCTTAGGTATACTTAAATTCATAACTGATAGAAAAAGAAACGATACAACTACTAGTGATGAAATATTTTCATTTATTATGATTATAATGGGTATTATTTGTATATTTTTCTCAAGTACGATTGAACTTCTTGTTAGATTAATACTTGGATTATGGATTCTTTTAAATGGTATAAATACTGTGATTATTGGTACTGATATAATAAAAACAGATAAGAAAAATATATTTACTTTACTAGTTGGATTCTTTCTCATGGCAATGGGATTATATACGATGTTTATTGAAAACTTAGTTTTTGAAACTATTGGTATTGTGATAATAATTTATTCTATTTTAGAAATTATCGATTACTTTTATATTAAAAACAAGTCTTAAGAGGGGGATATTATGCTTAAAATAAAAGACTTAACTGTTAAGGCAGGAGATAAAGTTATATTAGAAAACTTTAACTTAAATGTTAAAAATGGTGAGATAGTGGCAATTATGGGTAAAAATGGGAGTGGTAAATCTACTCTATGTAAAGCCTTACTAAATCATCCTGATTATAAAAAAGAAGGTACGATTATCTTTAATGAAGAGGATATTACTGATTCTAAAACAGAAGACATTGCTAAAAAAGGAATATATTACTTGATGCAAAATCCTACTGAAATAGAAGGTGTAACTAATGCTTCATATATAAAGGAAGCACGAAAAGCAAGAGGTATTAAAGAAGACGTTTTTACATTCAATAAAGAATTAAATAAAATAATAGAAGAAACAGGAATTGATAAAAAATATATTCATCATAACATCAATGAAAGGTTAAGTGGTGGTGAAAAGAAAAAAAATGAATTACTAGGTTTGTATGCACTTAATCCATCACTAATACTACTAGATGAACTAGATAGTGGTCTTGATATAGATAGTTTAAAAAACATCAGTCAAGCTATTCTTAAATACAAAGAAAAAACAAATGCAAGCATAATTATTATTACTCACCATGATAGTATACTTTCTTATATAAAGCCCGACATAGTACATGTAATATGGGATAAAAACATTAAATTAAGTGGAGACTATACACTTGCTGAAAAAATTGAAAAACAAGGTTTTTCATGGACAATTAATATGACTCGAAGTGATAATAATGAATAATTTATTAATAGATAGGGATAACCTATCTAAAAACATAATAGTTGAGAATAAATCTACAATTAATTTAATAAACATAAAAGGAAAACAAAAAACAACTATTGAACTAAAAGACAACGCAGAATTAACATTAAACATCTTCTCAAAACATAGTCTTGATTTAAATATAAATGTTAAGCTTTATAATAATTCAAACCTTATCATAAATTCATCTTTTATTAACAATGATAAACACAAAGAAAAAATTAACATAAATATAAATGGTTCTGATAACGAGGTTAATGTTAATGCTAGAGGCATAAACAATGGCAATGATGTAATAATTGAATTAAATGGTAATAACGTTAAAAATGCAAGAAACAATGTTTTTTATGAATACGCAAAAGTAATAAATAACACAAATGCAAAAAACATTTTAATTCCAAATCTTTTAGTAGATAACTGTGATGTAACATTTAATCATGGTGTTAGTATTGGTCATATTAAAGATAAAAATATTTTTTATCTAGAAAGTAAGGGTATTAAAAGAAAGAAAGCTATAGAACTTTTGGAGCATGGATTTATTCTTTCTGTTATGGATGAAAAAATTAAAGACCAAATAAATCTTTCATTGAAGGAGGATTAATATGAATTATAAAAAAGATTTTCCTATGCTAAATAAAGATATTATATATTTTGATAATGGAGCAACCACATTTAAGCCTAAATGTGTAATAGAATCTATAACAGATTATTATTCTAACTATACTGCAAATGCTCATAGAGGTGATTATAAAATAAGCTTGATGGTCGATATGGCTTATGAAGGGGCAAGAGAAAAAGTTAGAAATTTTATCAATGCGAGATCTAACGAAGAAGTTGTTTTCACAAGTGGAGCAACTGCATCTTTAAATATGATTACACAAGGTTTTTTTAAGCATATTTTGGAAGAAAATGACGAAGTAATAATCACACATGACGAGCATGCAAGCGTTGTCCTCCCTTGGTTTATCCTTGAAAAAGATTTAGGAATAAAAGTTAAATTTTTACCTCTTGATGAAAACTTGCATGTTAACATGGATAATCTTAAAAAGATAGTTACACCTAAAACTAAAGTTATATGTTTATCAGAAGTTACTAATGTAATCGGTGATGAAAGACCTATTAAAGAAATTTGTACTTTTGCTAAAAAAAATAACATATTTACTGTAGTAGATGGTTCGCAAAGTGTACCTCATAAAAAAACTGATGTTAAATCTTCTGATGTTGATTTTCTTGTATTCTCTGGCCATAAAATGTGTGGACCTACTGGTATAGGGGTTCTTTATGGTAAAAAAGAATTATTGGAAGAAATGGAGCCTTTAATCTATGGTGGTGGCATGAATGAATCCTTCGATGATTCAGACCATATTTACTTAAAGGACTTACCTACAAGGCTGGAAGCTGGTACACCTAATATAGCAGGGGCAATTGGACTAGGCGCTGCCATAGACTACTTAGAAAAAATAGGTATGGACAATATAAACGTGCAAGAAATAAAACTCAAAAAATATTTAGTTGAAAAATTATCTAAAATAAAACACATTGATATTATTAATCCGGAAGCAGAAAATGGAATATGTGCCTTTAATGTTGATGGTATTTTTCCTCAAGATGTTGCCATATATTTAGATAAATACAACATTTGTGTGCGTGCAGGAAATCACTGTGCGAAGCTTGCTAAGAATGAAATAGGAACGAAAAACACCGTTAGAATAAGTATGTATTTTTACAATACTATTGAAGAAATCGATAAATTAGTTGAACTACTAAGTGACAAAGAAAAGATAATGAAAGAAATGATTTAAATGGACGCTGAATTAAAAAGGGAAGTATTATATGATAATTATACTAATCCTAAAAATAAAGAAGATGATATTAGTGATGAATCTTATACATATGAAAATGCTAATAATGCTTCATGTATAGATAACATTAATCTTTATATAAAGTTTAATGGAAATATTATAGAAGACATTAAGTTTAATGGTGAAGCATGTGCTATATCCACGGCATCAACTTCTATCATGATTAAGGAGTTGATTGGTAAAACACTAGATGAAGCATTACATTTTATAGATAACTTCGATAACATGGTCCATGAAAAAGAGTATGATGCTTCTTTATTTAGTGAAGCAATAGTATTTGATGAAATTTATAAACAACAAAACAGAATAACTTGCGCTACACTTCCATATATAGGAATCAAAAAAGCAATTGAAAAACAAAAGGCTAGTCTCTAGCTTTTTTATTTTAAGATTTATATATAA
>CADBSQ010000055.1 GCA_902797415.1 uncultured Erysipelotrichaceae bacterium
AAAAATGGTTATAAAGAAGTAACATTACTTGGACAAAATGTAAATGCTTATGGAAAAGATTTATATGATGATTATACTCTTGCAAATTTACTTAATGATGTTGCAGATACTGGTATTGAAAGACTTAGATTTGTAACTTCTCATCCTTGGGATTTTACAGATGAAATGATCGATGTAATTAGTAAATATGATAATATTATGCCTTATGTGCATTTACCACTTCAATCAGGTTCAACTAAAATACTTAAATTAATGGGAAGACGTTATACTAAAGAAGATTATTTAGAACTGTTTAATAAGATTAGAACTAGAATAAAAGATGTAGCGATTACAACTGATATAATAGTTGGTTTCCCTGGTGAAACCGAAGAAGACTTTAACGAAACACTAGATGTTGTTAAAAAATGCAAATATGATGGTGCGTTTACATTTATTTACTCCAAAAGAGATGGTACACCTGCTGCTAAAATGCCTGACGATGTCACCGAAAAGACTAAAAAAGAACGACTATACAAACTTAATGAACTAATTAATAATTTTAGTCTAGAATCAAATAAAAAATGTATTGGTAAAACTGAGAAAGTTTTAATTACTCAGAAAAGTAGTAAAGGTTCTAACCTATATTTTGGTTATACTCCTTCATATAAAGCAGTGAATGTTTTATCAAAGTATGATATAATAGGCCAAATAGTAAATGTAAAAATAACAGAAGCTAAAAGCTTTAACTTGAATGGAGAAATGATAGATGAATAAACTACTAACAATATTTACAATGATACCTTGGATACTTTATTACATAGAAATATACTATTATAGAATAAGTGTAATTGAAAAATATGGAACCAACGATAAAAAATATTTTAACCATGTTAATAAAAGTTTTTTTGAATCAATAAATATAAAAGAATTAGTATTATTCTTTATATTTATTATATTTTTACAGTTTGGGAAGGTTTATGTACTTAAAATATTGTTTATATTCTTTTATATTTATTTGTTGTTTGACTTTTTTATGACTTTGGCAGAGAAGTGTACTAAGATTAAAAATAAGTTTATAATGGTACAAACTGTGATACTTTGTATATTGTTAATAGGTTCTTATCTTGTATTTAGAAAGGTTTATTTAACATATATTTTAATGTTTATAGCGTCTATTCTAAGTTCGTTTATAGTATATGCTTTTGCAATAATAAATAATAAAGTCTTTAAATAAAGGATACCTTAAAGTGGTATTCTTTTTTATATTTTTGTGTTATAATACGTTCCTGCGAAGGGGGATTTATAGAAATAATGGAAACTAGAGAAGTGTATTTTCATGATTATTATGAACTATTGGAAGAACAACAAAGATTACAAAAATTAAGTTCTAAGGAAATTTTAGTGGAACTTAAAAGACTTAGGATGCCATATGAGCACTGGAACCTATTTATAAACGGTGCATATATTGCTATGGAAGATATGGTGGAAAAGGACCCTAAAGAAGCAAAGGATAAAGCTTTAAGGGAAGCATCAGGAGAGCCACTAATATCATTAGAAAAATTTCAACAACTATATCAAAAATACAATAAAATCAAAGAGAGAACTCTTAAATATGGGACAATTAGATATTATTATACTCAGGAAACTTACTATAATTGGGAAGTAATCATAGATAATGTAAGGCCATTTGGTTTGTTTATGAAGTATTTTAGCTTATTAGATAATCTGGGCTATATTGAAGGGCTAAAAGGTCGCATAGAATACTTGAGGTCTATCAAAATCAAAAATAAGAATGATATGATAGACTCATTAACTGCAGATTATGAAGATATTAAATATATGATGGAAGAAAATAATATTGAGTTATCGACTTTTCCTTCTAAGTCAGATGAAATAATTCATTATATAATTAGCAAGCTGGAAGAGATTATCAACTCTTTAGATGAGGTTTATGAAGGGCTAGAAACAGAGAAAGAATTTTTCAAAAAAGTATTTACTTATATAAAAGCAAACGAAGAAGCACTTAAAGAAGAGATTATGAATATTAGAAATTGTAAGTACTGTAAGGATGATATTACTAAAAAAATAATTGATTCAGAATATGATTACCTAAAAAATGTTTTATATAATGATTCTAACGATTTTAATTTGGAAAGTACTATTCATATGTTACGTGTAATAGCTAGTCAAGAAGCTTCACGTGAATATGACAAATTCCATGCATTAAAAGAAACTATAGTACTAGGTGAACCTGAAGAAGAAACAGATTATTTGTTTCCAGAAGGACCTTTCTATGCATATGATGGTACACCTTTTTCAACTATAGAAGGAGCTGCAGAACACAACAAGTTTTTTGTTAATAAAATATTCACTTCTGGAAGAAAAAAACCATGATATGTGGTTTTTTTTAATTGTTTTTATACATTATAATAATAGGTGAGGTTATGGATAAAATATTAATTGTAGTATTTAAGACTGTTTTCTTTTATTTTTTTGTTCTTATAATGTATAGAATTATGGGTAAAAGAGAAATCGCTCAATTAGGTGTAATCGATTTAATAGTTTCACTTTTAATAGCAGAATTAATTGCCATAAGTATTGAAGATGTTAGAAGTAATGTTCTAATTGCAGTGGCACCAATTCTTTCCTTAGTTATTTTAGAGCTTCTCCTTGATTATATTTCACTTAAAAGTAGGAGGTTTCAATCTATATTTGAGGGTAAGCCTAGTATAATTATAAATGCTGGCAAGATTAATTTTAAAGAAATGGTTAAACAAAGATATACGATAGATAATCTTCTTTTAGAATTAAGACAAAGAGAAATAAAAAGTTTAGAAGAAGTCGATTATGCCTTTCTTGAAACAAACGGTAAATTATCAATATTTAAAAAGAAAATGTTTGATAAAAACTATCCTATGCCAATCATTATTGAAGGTGTAGTGCAGGAAAAAACGCTCAAATACATTAAAAAAAATAGAGAGTGGTTAAACAATATTTTACTTAAATCAGGGGAAGAACTTGATGATGTCTTTTATGCTTTTTATAAAGACAGTAAATTATTTATTGTACCAAAATAAGTAATTTATTTTTTTTATGGAATAATTATAATTAGGGATAGTTCGACATGTTTTTTAATTATTTTGTTTTATCATTTAGATGGTGATAATATGAAAAGAATTAAAATTGCTGTGATTGTTTTTTTAATAGGGTCTATAATAGCATTTGTAACTTATCAAAATGATGAAAAAAGTACTTATACAAGAACTGTTGCGTTTCAATTAGGTGTATTTAAAGATGAAAATAATGCAATTAGATTAAAAGAAAGATTAGGAGGTATTGTTATTAAAGATGCTGATGTTTATAGGGTGTATTACGCTATATTGCATGATAAAGACAATATAAAGTTTATTGAAAACAATTTAAAAGAAAAAGAAGTTAGTTATTATATTAGAAATGTTAATTTGAATGAAACAATCTTTCTTAAGGGAGATAAATATGAAACTCTTATGAATAAAACCATGAAAGATAATAATAAATTAAAAGTAAATAATAAAATGTTAAACTTTTATAAAGAGGCCTTAAATGTCTATTAAAGATTTACCAAATGATATTTTACCTAGAGAAAGATTGATTAAATATGGAGCAAAAAATCTAAGTGATGAAGAGTTACTGGCGATTGTTTTTAGAACAGGAACTAAAAATACTAACGTAAAATCTCTTGCTCAAAATGTATTAAAAACCTATGGTGATGTTAAAAACTTAAAGTATCTAACTATCAATAAAGCAACTAAAATAAATGGGTTAGGTAAAGTTAAAGCTGTAACGCTTTTAGCAAGTCTAGAGCTTGGTAAAAGGGTTTATGAAGATAATACAATTACAAATCGTTTAAAAGTAGTTAATGCCGAAATAGCATTTAATTATTTTTCTAGAGTTATATCATTAGAAAAACAAGAAAACTTTTTAGTAATATTTTTGGATAATCAAAAGAAAATCATTAAATATAAAGTAATGTTTATTGGTACAATTAATGAATCTATTGTTCATCCAAGAGAAATATTTAAAGAAGCATTTTTAGAGTCTGCTAGTGCTATTATTCTTATGCATAATCATCCATCAGGAGGTACATATCCCAGTAGATCAGATGATGAGGTAACAAGAAGATTAGCACAAATAGGTGAATTAATGGGAATAAAAGTAGTAGATCATATAATCGTAAGTCGCCAAGAGTACTACAGTTACGTAGAAAATGGGAGGTTAAAATATGCTGAAAAAAATTAACATCAAATATATTATAATCGTACTTTTTTCTTTTTTTGTTTTTCATGAACCGGTTCTTATTTTTACATCTAATATACTATCTATGTTTAGAACAAATAATATAATAAAAATGCAAGAAAAATCTTATAAAAGAGAACTAGATAGATTAAAACTTAGTATAAGTCAGTATAAGATAGCAGAACAAAACATGATGCTTGCAGGAGATTCATCTCTGATACTAGGAAAGATTTCTTTAAGAAATATATATAACTTTTATGATTATTTAGTTATAAACACCAAGTATACCGTAAAAAATGGGGATGAAGTTATTAATGAAGAAGGACTGGTGGGATTTATCGTAAGTCATAGTAAACATTTAGCAAAAGTAAGACTTTTAACAGGTAAACATAAACTTAGTATTAAAATAAATAACTCCTATGGACTATTAGAAAAATATAACCCTAAAACAAAATGTTTTTTAGTTACTAACCTTAAAAACATAGAAACTATTAAAGAAGGTGACATCGTAGAAACAAGTGGACTATCAAAAGAAAGTGCTCACCTATATGTAGGTAAAGTTTATAAAATAAATAACTTAACTAATAGTTTATTTGTAAAAAGTGATGTAGATTTTGATAATTTAAACTATTTGTTTGTACGAGGTAAAAGATGATTTATTTAATTATATTTGATTTTTTAGTATGTTCTTTAACTAAATATAATTTAAGCTTATTTTTATTATGGTTACCATTTAAAATAAATAAGAGAGTTTTAATTATATATTTTTTAATACTTAGTTTTTTTGAAATAAAATATATTTTAAATTTAGTTATAGTTTTATTGTTAATAATAGTAATTGATGGATTTTTAAAAAGGTTTAAACTTAATACTTTGAGTTATTTGTTTATTTGTTTAATTTCTTATAGTTTTTATTATGGTTTAATAAACTTGATTAATTTATTATAATCTTTTATAATAATTTTAGTTTGGAGGCATGTTATGAAGCTTATATTATTATGTGGTAAAGCTGAAAGTGGTAAAAGTACCTCTGCAGACTTTATAAAGAAGTATTTGGAAGAAAATCACGCTAAAGTTATTAAAACAAAAATGACTAAATATTTAAGATTATATGCAAAAGAAATAACTGGCTATAATGAAGAAACAGATGAAAAACCAAGAGATTTATTACAAAATCTAGGTGATATAGTAAGAAGTATCGATATAAATTTTTTACTTAAAAGGTTAGATGAGGATATAAAAGTTTATTCTCGCTTTGCTGACTATATTATTATTGATGATATAAGATTTGCTTTGGAAGTAAACTTCTTTAAAGAAAGATATGATTGTTTGGTTTTTAAACTTGAAAGAAATAAAAGCAATAATTTAACCTCTAAACAAAGAAAGCATTCAACTGAAACCGGTTTAGATGACTTTAACGATTATGATAAGGTTATTGATAATAATGGTTCACTTGAAGATTTAGAAAATAAATTAAGAAAGTATTTAGGTGAATATTATGAATTTAAAAGATAAATATATAAATTTTTTTATTGAAAAGGGACATAAACAAATACCATCTAGTCCAGTAGTACCAGAGGGAGATAATACAGTTTTATTTACTACTGCTGGTATGCAGCCTCTAACACCTTATTTAAGGGGTGAAACTCATCCTTTAGGGACAAGATTAGTTGATTGTCAAAAATGTATTAGAACTAATGATTTGGATGAAGTAGGAGATTTAACTCATCATACATTTTTTGAAATGCTTGGTAACTGGTCTTTAGGAGATTATTTTAAGAAAGAAAGTATTTCCTATTCTTTTGAATTTTTGACTGAGGTATTAAACATACCAATTGAAAGATTAGCAGTTACATGTTTTGTTGGCAACGATGAAACGCCAAAAGATGAAGAATCATTTAAAATATGGAATGAACTTGGCATACCAAAAGAAAGAATTGCCTTTTTAGGGGTAGATGATAATTGGTGGCCAGATTTTGGTGCATATGGTTTATGTGGGCCTGACTCAGAGATATTTTATTTCAGAAGTGATGATGAAATTCCAGAAGTTTTTGATCCAGAGGATGATAGATGGGTAGAAATATGGAATAACGTCTTCATGGAATATTATCATGATGAAAATGGATACATACCCCTTGAAAAGAAAAACGTAGACACTGGTATGGGAGTTGAAAGAGTAACTGCTATTTTAGAAGGTGTTAATGATAATTACAAATCAAGCATTTTTAAAGAATATATTGAATTAATCGAAAAATATAGTGGTAAGTCATATGAGGGTAACGAAAAAAACATGAGAATTATCGCTGACCATGTTCGTACCATTGCTATGATTTTAGGTGAAAATTCTTCTGTTAAACCATCTAATACTGACCAAGGTTATATCTTAAGAAGATTAATTAGAAGAGTAATTAGACATGAAAAAGTCTTAGGTATAGATGTTAACAGCGACTTTCTAGAAATCATGCTTAGAAAAATAGTAAAAGACTATAAAAAATATTATAAAGAATTAGAAGAAAATGAAGAAAAAATAGTTAATTTAACTCTTCAAGAACAACAAAAGTTCAGTAAAACTATAGATAAAGGTTTAAAACAGTTTGAGAAAGTTATTAAACTTTCTAATAAAGAGATAAGTGGAAAAGATGCTTTTCATTTGTATGATACATATGGCTTCCCTCTTGAATTAACGGTTGAACTAGCGATTGAAAAAGGTCTAAAGGTAGATGAAGATGGGTTTTATAAATTATTTAAGGAACATCAAGAGAAATCAAGATTAGGTGCCCAAGGAAAATTTGAAAGTGGACTTTTATCAAAAGGTGAAGAGGAAACTAAATATCATACAGCAACACATCTTTTAAATGCTGCCCTAAAGGTAGTATTAAAAGACCCTAACATTCATCAAAAAGGAAGTAACATTACTAGTGAAAGATTACGTTTTGACTTTAATTTTGATAGGAAACTAACAGATGAAGAAAAAAAACAAATAGAAGATTTAATCAATAAATGGATTAGTGAAGATTTAAAAGTTACAAAGGTTCTAATGAAAAAAGAACAAGCTGTTAAAACAGGCGCAGAAGCTTCCTTCATAGAAAGATATCCAGATGAGGTAAACGTATATTCTATTGGAGATGTTTCTAAGGAGATATGTTCTGGACCTCATGTTAAATCTACTAAAGAATTAGGAACTTTTAAAATTAAAAAAGAAGAAGCTTCATCAAGTGGTATCAGACGAATTAAAGCGATTCTACAATAAACACCTCATGGTGTTTTTTTGTCAATAACTTGCGAAGATGTTTTAATATTTTCCAAGCATTGAAGGAATTCTTATTTGATTTAATTTTTAAATTTTCATTGATGCTGAAATCATGAACTATGAATTTTATTTAATGATTGTAAACAAAACCTTGAAAAAAGTTCTTGCTTGCTATAAAATTAAATCATAAGAAAGTAGGGCAACGATGAAACTTGAAAAGAAAAACAAAATAATGGCAATATTTATAACAGTAGCAACGTTTTTAGTACTAGGAAGTATAGGTTTTGCCTTCTTTAGTAG
>CADBSQ010000056.1 GCA_902797415.1 uncultured Erysipelotrichaceae bacterium
GGAATGTATCAGGCACCAAGTTCTTTTAACCCTTTTAATCATCCTCAAGCCGCAACTAAAAGACGTAATAATGTTTTATATTATATGGAAAGACATGGATATATTACTAGAGAAGAACGTGATTTAGCATCAAGTATCCCTATTGAAAGTTTGCTTACTGACACATCTACTTCTACTAATATATATCAAGGATACATTGACTTAGTTTGTGGAGAAGTAAAAGAGCGATATGGTGTTGATCCCTACTCTACTCCAATGCTTGTTTATACCAATATGTTAAGAGCCAATCAAGATGGTATTAATAAAATTATGAATAATAGCAAGACTGGTTCATTCTACTGGAAAGATGCCGATGAGCAAGCTGGTATTGCTGTTATTGATTCAACTAGTGGTAAAATCCTAGCGATTGGTGCAGGAAGAAATAGAAGCGGTGCTAAAAGTTTTAGTTATGCAACCTTTGATGAAAAAAGCCAAAGACAAATAGGTTCAACTGCCAAGCCACTTTTTGACTATGGACCTGGTATTGAATATAATAATTGGTCAACTTATACTCTTTTTGATGATTCACCTTACACATACTCAAATGGAAAGAAAATAAGTAACTTTGATAGCAAATATGAAGGTATTATTACATTAAGAAGAGCCTTATCAAATTCTCGTAATATACCTGCTTTAAAAGCTTTCCAACAAGTTGATAATAAAAAGATTGTTGATTTTGTAACAAGTATTGGAATAACTCCTGAAATAGATAAAAATGGTGCAATTCACGAAGCACATGCTATTGGAGCATTTACTGGTTCTAACCCTCTAGCAATGGCTGGAGCATATCAAATATATAGTAATGGTGGATATTACTACGAACCATATTCCGTTCATAAAATAACCTTTAGAAATGACAATAAAACAGTCGAATATTCTTCACCAAAGGTTAAAATAATAAGCGATGCAACATCATATATGATTGCTGATGTTTTAAAAGGTGTTCCAAGAAGCGATACCAAAGCAGGATTATCAAGAGACCATTTTGCTGCTAAAACAGGTACAACAAATGTTGATTCAACAACCAAGAAAAAAATGGGTCTACCAAGTAGCATAGTACGTGACTATTGGATTATGGGATTTACACATAATGTTGTCATTGGAATATGGATTGGCTATGAAAAACTTAATAAAACACATTACTTAAATTATAATAAAGATGGATGGTTTAGACATGCCCTATTAAATCAAGTAGCAAGAGTAAGCTTTAAACATGATGGAGTTGATTTTAAAAGACCAAATTCCGTTGTAGTATCTAAAGTTGAAAAAGGATCTAATCCACCAAAACTACCTAGTGCAACAACACCAAGTGACCAAATAGTAACTGAATTGTTTAAACGCGGAACAGAACCAACTGAGGTGTCAACTAAATACCTCGCCCCAGACACACCAAGTAATTTATCCGTTGTTGACCATACTACTTATGTTACTCTATCATGGAATGCTGTAAAAGATCCTGAATATCTTGAAAACGGAATATTTGGTTATTATATTTATCTTGATAATAAATTAATAGATTTTACTGAAAGTACAAATTATACCATAAGTACTTTTGAAACATCACGTTATGGAACATATTCTGTACGTTCTGGATATAAAGATAGTAGTAATGCCTTAAGTGCTCCAGCATCATTTGAATTACGAGAAAAAACTTATAAAGCTACCTTAAATGCTGTATCAGAAAAAACATATTATGTTGATGAAAGTATTGATCGAGCTTTGTATGATGGTTCAAGTATTGTCGTAACGGTCAATGGAACTAATGTAACAAGTTCTGCAACAATTAAAACAACAATAAAAGATAGTAATGGAAATACCGTTTCAACTGTAAGTAGTAGTCATCCAAATACATATACTATTACTTATAAAATATCCTATGAAACATTTACTGATACTAAAAGCAATAAAATTATTATTAAAGAAAGAGAGATTACACCACCTGAACAAGATAATAATGAAGATACTAATCCATAGTATCTTTTTTTTTTTTTTTTAAAAAAGGCTTTTACTGCCTTAATTTCTTTTTTTCTTCTAACATCATCCGATTAATATTTGTTTCAATTTCATCAAGTGATTTATTATCAAGATTCGAAATAAATAAATTCTCCTTAATGGTATCAATCTCAATTTTTCCCCATAAAAGTCCGGAATTAAGTTTTAAATCATTAAACAATTCAGGAGTAATAGTTGTAACTTGATATCCCCATAAAACCCTTTTTTGACCAACAATAATTCTTTTATTAGTAAGAGCCACAACACATGTATCAAAAATCATTTTATGAGAATCATCTTTTTGCCCACAAAAAGCATATAAAACATGCTCATCTTTATCAATAACACTTTCAACAACTTCAGAATGCTTCCTTAAATTAAAAGCTATTGTCATACCATATTTTGCTTTAAATCTTCGAACTAACTTATATACTCTCATTTTATATTACCCCACTTTCCTTTAACATTTTAACAAACCCATCATAACCAAGATTTCCACTTTTTGATGCAACTTCTTCACCATCCTTTACAATAATTGTGGTTGGTGTTGGAATAATAGGATA
>CADBSQ010000057.1 GCA_902797415.1 uncultured Erysipelotrichaceae bacterium
ATTCTATTTTGAAGAAGCTCACAATTTATTCCCAAAAAAGGATACAAAAGACTTAACTCAAGTTTATAATAGGATTGCAAAAGAAGGAGCTAAACTTCATTTAGGTTTAATTTATGCAACTCAAGAAGTGAGTTCTATCAGCAGCAATATTTTAAAAAAGACGGAAAATTGGTTTATTTCTCATTTAAACAATACTGAAGAATTACGTTAGATTAAAAAATTTGATGACTTTGAAGATGTTGCTGATAGTTTGAAAAGATTCAGCCCTAAAGATAAAGGATTCGTTCGCATGAAATTGATATCTAGCCCTTATGTTATCCCAGTTCAAATCGATAAATTTGGAGAACAATAATTTTAAGTGGGTGTTAGATTATATGTTTTTTAATGATTTTAAGGAGGTAATTTAATGGCTTATAGTGGATATAGACGCCCTCCAGAATATGCTAGTAAATCTTCACATAGTTCTATTATTAAAGATCAAGCTGTTATAGATTTTATAGGAAAGTGTACTTTTCAAACAAGAGATCCTGAAGATGCTTTCGACAATATACTTATTTTAAATCAAAAGGGTGGAGGGCATAACCCTATAAAAAGAGTTATGGCTGCAGATGGAGGCATTACTGAAGTGGCTATCCAAGAAAGTTTTCCTTCAACAACAATAAGTTTTTTACGATATGGTGTGTCATATTTTGAAATGGAAGATTTAATGGAACTTGATAAATTAGAGTTCATAGGATATGAGGATATTGTAAAATTGGATAATTTCAATAGTTTTAGTTTTGTTTTGCCAACGAAAAACATTAGGTTGAAAGATTGTGAAAACATAAAAGATTCATTTAGACAAGTTTTATATGAACATTTTTTAAATGCTGATGTAGATGATTATAATTTAATGGACACATTAGTTTGGTTTATGTTTAGAGATTATAGTCCGGACAATAAAAGAAACTTTGTTTCAATACAATGCCCTCATTGTGAAAGAAATGCTGATTTATTTAAAAGTGCTATGAAGAAATATGCTTTTAAATGTCCCCATTGTGGGCAAACAATATATTTAACAGATGTTCTTAAAATTCATAATGCAGTTAGTGATGATAATGCTTCAGCAATCAAAAAACCATTAAGCTTGCTTTTAGAACAACTATTATTAGTGCATTATATTAGAATAAGTTTAGAAATTAACCCAAATATTTTAAATGAAACTTTGTTTATTAGAGATGGACCACTCGCTTTTTTCGGAGATTTAAGTAACCTTTCAGTATTTATGCATGATTTATTTAAATATTTATTGGAGAATAATAATCTATTCTTAGTTGGTATTGAAAAAAGCGGCGCTTTTGTTGATTTTGCACATATAATCGATCCTTATTTGGAAAATGGTTCTGTAATGCTTTTAAATAGTGATTATATTTATAAGCATATTTATTATGGTAGCAGTGATAAAAAAGGATACGGTTACAACACATATTATGGATGCAAAGTTATCTTCAAATCTTTTAAAGGAGATAGTTATGTTTTAACTGTACCTACAACAGCACGTAATATGAATGACCCGAAAGAAGAACATTATAAGAATCTAAGTATTATCTTAGATTCATTAACTATGTTGAAATCAGATAAATATGATAATGCATTATTGCCTATTGCTTTAGTTAATAAGAATGTTTCTATTTCCGATGTTCCCGGATCGGTTATTTTACAAAAATTAGCAAAAACCATTGAATAAATTTTCATTTATTTTTTTATTATGTATTATATTCATAAAAAAGTATTTAACTATTGATAAGAGATGATTTTAATGGCTAGACTTTACAGACCTAATGATACAACCTTACCTTATTTTGCATATGATGCATTTAAACCCAAACAAGTAGCATTTCCAGTTATAGAGCATTTTATCGACCATATTGAGCCTTATGAATTTAATTTCTATGACTATGAACTTAGACATAGGAATGGGATTCCAATGGTTGTAGAAGAAAATTCCAACATCCCCATAAAAGGATATTTGATCTATTTTAATAACAACCTCGTTAAAGGATATAACAATAAACCAAGGTCAGACGCTTACGATTTTATTTGCAAAACAAAA
>CADBSQ010000058.1 GCA_902797415.1 uncultured Erysipelotrichaceae bacterium
ACTCCAACTCCAGTATCTGGATGTGATGCAAATTTTGATAAAAACTTGGCCCAAAAACCAATTTTGATATCTTCTCTTTTAACTATTCTGTTTTGACAAAGTGCAATAATTTTTTCACTTATAGAAATAAAATCACCTTGTCTATAATTAGGTTTTACATATTTTTCCATAATATCTATATAAGACTCACCTTGTTTTACGAAGTGGGTTTTTATTGCTTTTCGTTTATATTTTTTACCATCAACAGTAATTTCAACATCTTTACCGTCATTCATTTCATATTTTACAGCCATAAATATCTTCCTTTTCTTCTTATTATTATAACATAAATATTTTTTTTGTATAGTGTTAAAAAACTAGCATACACCATTAGTATGCTAATTTTACATTTATTTATGAATAACAGTGGATTTAATTTCATGCATTCCATTATCTAAATTTTTTAGACTTGTGATGATTGCTTTTCCATCAGTTGATTCTACAAAATTTATACAAGACTCTATCTTAGGAAGCATGCTTCCTTTAGCAAATTCGCCAGCTTCGATATGTTTTTTTACTTCGGATACACTTATTTTACCAATTGGTTCACTGTTTTCAGTATTAAAATTAATTTGTGCTTGATCAACATTAGTAAGAATTATAAACATATCAGCATTGATTTTTTTAGCAAGTAGGCTAGATGCCCTATCTTTATCAACTACTGCTGTTGCTCCCTTAGTCAAATTATCTTTAAAAACAGGTATTCCTCCACCTCCACAGGCAATAACAATGTTATCATCATTTAAGAGTTTATCGATTGTTTTAAATTCTATTATATCAAGAGGCTCTGGTGAAGCAACTACTTTTCTATATCCACGTCCAGCATCTTCTATATAGGTTTCACCAGTTCTTTCCATAAGCATTTTAGCTTCCTTCTCTGTATAGAATGGACCTACTGGTTTTGATAGATTTTTAAATGCAGGATCCTTTTTATCAACTACAACTTGTGTAAGGACTGTAACAACTTCTTTTTCTATTCCTGCTTCTTGAAGCTGTCTTTTGATTTCTTTTTGAATGTGATAACCAATGTATCCTTGGCTCATTGCAGTACACTCTGGAAAAGGCATGTATGGTATATCCTTATTTTCATAAGAATCTTCAAAAGCAAGGTTTATAATTCCCACTTGAGGACCATTACCATGGGTTATAACCAATTTATCGCCTCTTTGAATCAATGGGATAATGTTTTTAACTGCTTTTCTTAGTAATGCTTGTTGTTCTTTTGGTGTGTTACCAAGGGCATTTCCACCTAAAGCAATTACAACTTTACTCACTTTATCTCCTCCAATTTCTTTTTTAGGTTTTCAATATCTTCATCAGTTCCTGTATTTTCAATTTTCATGATAAGTGGAATGTTTAACTGCTCACTTATAGTGACTGCTGCACCACAATAAGCTTCACCAAAACTTGTATCTCCACTTCCAATAACTCCCTTTATATATTTTTTATTTTTTTCAACAAACTCTTCTACTTCAGTTGGAACAAGACCATACCCATCTGTATAAGTTAAAAGAATTACATCTTCTTTAACAGTTTCCTCTCCTGTTTGTATCATTAAATTATCTATACCAAGTCTATTTATAATTGATTCACAATTACCAGTTCTTGATGCATATACTATTTTCATAATATCCTTCTTTCTAATTTGATTTTACCTTAACTGTAAATAAAACTCAACCATTATTTTAAAATGTACATATTAGATGGTGAGCCATTTCCACTTATTATTTTTACATTAGATTTCAAATATACTGTTGGACTAACTGGATTATCATAGTAAGCAAAGTAAGATGCATCTATATTACCACCACGATAATATGTTATAACGCTACCTGGAAATCCATCTGCACCAGGTGATATAGTATAAGTATCTGCACTAGTATTTAAAAGCCAAGTGTAGTTTTTACAACCTAAGTTATAGTTATATGTTTTATCAGTAATACATGAGTTTCTTGATTCACCACCAACGCTATATGCGTAGTCACTCACATAAACAACTGCCACTTTTCCAGTCCAAGTATAGATTCCAAAACTATTATTAGCAGTGCGTTCGTGTGTGTATAATTCAGATGCATTATCGTTTCTTGATTGTGATCCATCTATTTTACCTAGATACCATTTTGCATTATCTATTAAGTTTTGTGAAGAAGTACTTAGTACTTTTGTATAATCAAATACACCTGTTTTTTGATTGTTTAAACCATTATACCAATTTTGATTTGCCTGAAGTGTTGTATCTAAGTAATCTCCGTTTAATTCTTGCATTAAATCCGATTCAGTCCAATTGTTTAATCCTTTTCCTTCGTTTACACTTGATGCGGAAGTGTCCCATGAGTAATTACCAATTGGATCTTTTCTTACCAGTTTCAAACGAGTTTCTGTTTTACCAGTTCCATCATCTACATTATTCATTACACCTATTATTCTCCATGCTTCATTATTAAACGAAACATAGTTACAAGGATTTGCCCCAACATAACGAAGACTATTATCAGCGGTTCCATCGTATGCAAGTGTATTTGTACAGTTTGCTCCTGCAGGGGCCTCTTTTGTTATTACATCCGTACTTAATGGACTTGAATTACCTATTAGTTTCATTATTGTATCTGTTCCAACTTCTTCAGCAGCACTTGCTTCCATAGTAATGTTTAATGCAAGGATTGAACCTTGTATACTATTTGGTGCGCTTGATGAAACTCTAAACTTTACTGAGTGATTGAAACTAGTACTTGGTTGTAATCTACCAGTTATTATTGTAAATCTTTTAGTAGCCATATTATATATTTCAGATAAAGGTTTATATTCTCCAGTATCTAGTTTATACTCTATGTATTGATAATTTTGTGATGTGATCTGTGAATACGAAGAATAATTCTGAGCATTAGCCCCATCTGCTAAAAAAGTAGTTGTATTATCTGTAAAGTAAACATTGTATTTAACGATATAATCTCCTGAATTAGATGTCGTAAATGTATAAGTTGTTTCGTTTTCAACACC